>JAJYAW010000510.1 GCA_021779335.1 Myxococcales bacterium
TCCATCGCGTCCGCCTCGCCGGCACCGCGGGCGGTGACCTTGACCTTGCGCTCGCCGGGGTTCTCGACGAGGTAGCGCACGTCGACGCGCGCCTCGCCGCCGGGGGCGACCTGCACCTTCTTGGTCGGCGGGTCGAGCGGCTTGAGGCCGGGGCCCTCGAAGGCGACGTCCACGGCGGCGGGCTTGTCCAGCCGGCTGGTGACGATCGCCGAGAGGGTCACCTCGTCGCGCTCGGTGAAGAAGCGCGGGCCTTGCAGGCGAACCATCAGCGGCTTCTCGGTGCGCAGGGTGGCCTTGCCCACGCCCATGTGCGGGCCGGCGGTCACCGCGATGGCGGTCAGCCGCCAGGAGGTGAGCGGGTCGGGCAGGGTGGTCTTCAGCGACGCCTGGTCGCCGACGGCGCCCTTGACCTGCGGGAACCAGCCCGCCGACGAGGAGAAGTTGGTGCGCGCCTTGACCGGCTTGTCGGCTCCGCCGGCCTCGTCCTTGTCGGCACCAGGGCCGGCCGCCTCCTTCTTGGCTTTGCGCTCCGGGGCCTTTTCCATCTCGCGGTCGGCGGCGGCTTCCTCCATCGGAGCGGCAGCGGACTTCGAGGCCGGGGCTGCCGACGGGGCCGGAGCTGCGAGGCCCGCGGCGGACCGGGTCGCCACCGAGTCGAGCTTGGCGTCGTCCGAGGGCTTCTGCAGGTTGGCCTGCGCCTGGTCCTTGCCCTTCTCCTGCTTCAGGTGCTGCAGCCAGTCGGACCAGTCCTCCTCGCGGCTGGTCCGCAGCGGCCGGAACTCCAACCAGTCGTGCTCGGAGGGGTCGCCCAGGTCGGTCAGGCGGGCGCGCCACAGCGCGACCTCGTCCCGGTACTCGCCCAGCTGCCGCTCACGCTCCGCTCGGTAGTAGCCGAGCCACCCCTCGACGCCCGACCAGGTCGGGTCGGGAGCGGCGGCCGCGGGAACGCGGAAGGCCTTCAGGAACGCCCAGGACGGTTGCGCCTCCGTGCCTTCGGCGGGCGCGTGGAAGGACTGCAGGAAGTCCCAGGATGGCGACATGGCTACCAACGAACCCTCCGAGGGACGCGACTGCAGGGGCGCTCGACGCTCAATCCGCTCGCGACCTGTCCCGAGCTTGCCGAGGGATGTCGGAGCCGGCGTGTAGGCTGCCTCTGCATCGGTCAGGGCGCCGGGCGGGGAGGGTGAGGGGACGGGGCGGAGGGGGTTGCCGAGCTACGAGTGCGCACCGGGGGCGGCCAGAAGGCCGCTGGGCACAACCTACGCCCGCCGTCAGCCGGAGAAATCCGTCCTGCACGAGGTGCTCGGAGAGCACTTGGAGAGCTTCCTCGAGGAGCTGGCGTGCGAGGGCCGCTACCTGCCGCGCTACGTCGTGGAGGAGCTGCGGCGCTTCTTGCCCTGCGGCCTCTTGAGCGAGGGCTTCGCGCGCGTCCAGTGCCGCACCTGCGGCGACGAGCTTCTCGTGGCGTTCTCTTGCAAGGGCCGGGCGTTTTGCCCGTCGTGCTGCGCCAGGCGCATGAGCGACACCGCGGCGCACCTGGTCGACCGGGTCCTCCCGGAGGCGCCCTATCGGCAGTGGGTGCTGTCCTACCCCTACCCGGTGAAGCTGGCGCTCGCGCGAGACGGCAAGGCCGCGTCCCAGTCCTGCAAGATCCTCGTGAGCGAGATCTTCCGGCTCCACCGCAGGCGCGCGAAGAAGGCGGGCCATCGTGGCGCCCAGCCGGGGGCGGTGAGCTTCACGCAGAGATTCGGCTCGAAGCTCAACGGCCACCTTCACCACCACCTGGTCGTGCCGGACGCAGTGTTCGAGGAGGGCGAGGAGTGCGGCGCGCGCCGGGTCGATCTTCCACCACCGACCCGTGACGAGCTGGCCCGCGTGCTCGCCCGCGTCGTGCGGCGGACGATGGAGATGCTGCGCAGCCGGGGGTTGTTGGAGGAGGAGGTGGACCTCGACGACGCCCTCAGCCTGGTGCAGGCCGAGGCGCTGCAGTCCACCTGTGGGCGCGCCGCGCGGGTCCGACCGTTGCGCCGGTTCGCCGTGGACCAGGACGGGTTCTCCCTGGAAGCCGGCACGCACCTGCACCCGAACGATCGTCCCGGCCTCGAGCACCTGTGCCGGTACGGCCTGAGACCGCCGTTTGCGCAGCATCGGCTGACTTGGCTCGGAGACGGCCGCATCAACCTCGAGCTGAGGCGGCCCACCCCCGACGGCGTCCAGGCGGTGGCGTTCACGCCCAGGCAGTTCCTCACCCGGCTGTCGGCGATCGTCCCGCCGCCGCGAGTGCACCTGACCGGCTACCACGGCGTCTTCGCGGGCCGCGCCAGGCTGCGCCGGGCCCTCCGGCCGCCCGCCAAGATCGAGGAGGCGCCCGGCGAGGATCCGCCGCGGCAAAAGGACGTCCAGCGCGAGCGCCGGCTGCCGTGGGCCGAGTTGTTGGAGAGGGTGTTCCACGAAGACGTGATGGTCTGCGACAAGTGCGGCGGCCGGCGTCGGGTGATCGCCATCGTGGCCGACCCCAAGCAGGCCCGAGAGACCCTCGCCGAGCTGGGCGTGGCCTTCGAGCCGCTGGTGGTGCGCAAGGCCCGCGGCCCGCCCGTCCAGCTCGACCTGACCGCGCCCGGCCCCCTCGACGGCCTCCACCCCGTCTACCCCGACTGATCATCCGCCGGCTTCCTCCTTTGACTGGCCAAGCAGGTGCCGGTGTACCCTCGGGACGACTCTGCCTCGGGGAACGGGCCTCCCCGAGGGCCCGTTGCCACCGAAGGCCCGCCACAGACGCCCTCGCCTTCACCACGACCTCCACGGCTCAGGCCTTGATTCGTCCTAGGCGCTTCTCGGCCGAC
>JAJYAW010000044.1 GCA_021779335.1 Myxococcales bacterium
ACCTGGCGCCGGCAGAGAGCCGTTGACTCCGCAGCCGTACGCGCTATAAACGCGCCCCTGTCGCAGATGGCCCGTAGCTCAGTGGTAGAGCACTACCTTGACACGGTAGGGGTCGACGGTTCGATACCGCCCGGGCCAAACGAGGACGAGAACGGGGAATCGCCGGGAGGCGGTTCCCCTTTTTCGTGTGGGGCGCGGGTGCGTCGGGGTGGAAGGGGCGCGCGACGCGCTGGGCCACTTCCCGCAGCCGGGCGAGGTGCCGCCTCGAGTCGCCGCTCCGGCACGCGGGGCAACCGCCCAGCCGCCACACCGGCAGTGCGTCGAGGTAAAGTCCCCCAATGCCCACCTCTTCGCCAAGATCGACCTGGCGCGACTATCGCATCCGCTGGTGGTTGGCGCTGACACTTGGATGTACGGCCCTGGCCACCGCGTTCTCGGCGAGCCGTGGCGGTGGACTCTCCATCTGGTTCGCCTGCGCCTTCGTGCCCGCGGTGATCTGGCTCGGCCTGTTTCGGTGCCCCGGATGCGGCAAGTACTTCCATCGCAAGGCCGGGTGGCACAACGTGCTGGCGAGGCGCTGCCTCAATTGCGGCCTGCCCGCGCTTCAGGACCCTCCGCCACCGGGTCCAGCGACCGCCTCCCCGCGCCCTCGGCCGTAGCCTCGCCGTCCGGCCCGCGGCGGCGCGCGGCGCCCCGCCGCCACCACCCCTTCCTTGCCTCCCCGCGCCGCCCCGCGCTACAAACCCGCGGCCCGCCCGCCTCCCCGGCCAGCCCCGCGCTGGCCTCTTTTTTCGCCGGGCCGTGAGGAGCCGCAGCCCATGTCCGAACTCGTCAAGGTGACCCTCCCCGACGGCAGCCAGAAGGAGGTGGCCAGGGGCACCACCGTCCTCGACTTCGTCAAGGTCTCCATCGGCGCCGGCCTTGCCAAGGCGGCCTACGTCGCCAAGCTCGACGGCGTGGCGGTCGATCTCTCCCGCACCCTCGAGCGCGACGTGAAGCTCGAGGTGATCACCACCAGGAACCCGGAGGCGCTCGAGGTGGCGCGCCACGACGCCGCGCACGTCATGGCGTCGGTGGTGCAGCGGCTCTACCCCGGCACCCAGGTGACCATCGGCCCGTCCATCGAGGACGGCTTCTACTACGACTTCGCCCGCCCCACGCCCTTCGGCCCGGAGGACCTCGAGAAGATCGAGAAGGCCACCAACGAGGCCATCAAGGCCGACCAGCCCTTCGTCCGGGAGGAGGTGACCCCGGAGGCCGCCGTCGCGCTCTTCGAGGGGCTCGGCGAGAAGTACAAGGTCGAGCTCGTCAAGGACATCGTGGCCAAGGGGGCGAAGACGCTGACCCTCTACCGCCACGGCGACTGGGTCGACTTCTGCCTCGGGCCCCACGGGCCGTCCACCGGCCGCATCGGCGTGGTGAAGCTCCTCAGCGTGGCCGGGGCGTACTGGCGCGGCGACTCCAGGAACGCCATGCTCCAGCGCGTCTACGGCACCGCCTTCTTCGACAAGAAGGCGCTCGACGCCCACCTCCTGAAGCTGGAGGAGGTGAAGAAGCGCGACCACCGCAAGCTCGGCCCGGCGCTCGGCCTCTTCGCCTTCCACGAGTACGCCCCCGGCTCCCCCTTCTGGCTGCCGCACGGCACCACGCTCTACAACGTGCTCGAGGCCGCCATGCGGCACCTCGTCAACGCCAACGGCTACCAGGAGGTGAAGACCCCGCTGCTCTTCAACAAGCGGCTCTGGGAGCAGAGCGGCCACTGGGGGCCGTACAAGAAGAACATGTTCCTGGTGGTGGACAGCGAGTCGGACGAGGCGCTGCCGCTCGACGAGCGCTGCTCCTTCTCGCTCAAGCCCATGAACTGCCCGTCGCACCACCTCATCTACCGGATGGCGCGCCGCTCCTACCGCGACCTGCCGCTGCGCTACTACACCACCGACGCCCTGCACCGGAACGAGGCCTCCGGCTCGCTGGGCGGCCTGACCCGGGTGCGCCAGTTCGAGCAGGACGACTCGCACATCTACCTGATGGAGTCGCAGATCGCCGACGAGGTGCAGCGCATCGTCGACCTGATGAAGATCGTCTACGGCGCCTTCGGCCTGCAGTTCGCGCTCCAGTTCTCCACCCGGCCGCCCCTCCAGGCGGACCGGATCGGCGACGACGCCCTGTGGGACAAGGCCGAGGGGGCGCTCCAGGCGGCGCTGGAGAGGATCGGCATGCCCTGGACGCTCAACCCGGGCGACGGCGCCTTCTACGGCCCCAAGATCGACTTCACCGTGACCGACTCGCTCGGGCGGCAGTGGCAGACCTGCACCATCCAGCTCGACTACGCCGCGCCGGAGCGCTTCGACCTCACCTTCGTCGGCGCCGACAACGCCGAGCACCGGCCGGTGGTGATCCACCGGGCCATCTACGGCTCCTTCGAGCGCTTCATCGCCATCCTCACCGAGCACTACGCCGGCGCCTTCCCGGCCTGGCTGGCGCCGGTTCAGGCCCGCGTCCTCATGGTCTCGGAGCGCTTCGACGCCTGGGGCCGCGCGGTGCGCGACCGGCTGGTGGCGGCCGGCTGGCGCGTCGAGCTCGACGACTCCTCCGACAAGCTGGGCGCCAAGATCCGCAACGCCGAGCTCGCCAAGATCCCCTACGCCCTCATCATCGGCGAGAAGGAGGCCGAGGCGCAGGGCGTGGCGCCGCGCCGCCACGGCGGCCAGGACCTGAAGTCCATGAGCCTCGAGGCCTTCCTCGACCTGCTGGACGCGGAGGCCCGGCCGCCGTACTGACGCCCGGCCCTGGCCCCGACGCGGGCCCCGACGCGGGCACCGGCGCGGGCCCCGGCGGGTGCGCCCCCTTGACCAGCCGCGCCCGGTTCATTAACCTGCCCGTTCCGATGCACTTCGCGCGCAGCCAGCATCGACTTCTTCGCCCGGCGGGAGAGGTATCCCGGCCAGGGTGACGCTGCGCCGCGACCTCTTCCCGCCGTTCCGGTCGGAAGAGGTTGCCCTCGAAAGGCGAGCCACCCTCCTTCGGCCCCACACCTGGAGCCCGAGGTTTCGCCATGTCGAGTCCCACCGCCAACGCCGCCCCCCACGCCGTCCCCACCACGCAGGCGCCTCAGAGCCGAGGGCAACCGAACGTGAGCAACGCCGGCCCGGATCGCATCGTCATCTTCGACACCACGCTGCGCGACGGCGAGCAGTCCCCCGGCGCGTCCATGAACCTGGAGCAGAAGCTCCAGGTGGCGCGCGCGCTGCGCGACCTCGGGGTGGACGTCATCGAGGCCGGCTTCGCGGCCGCCTCGCCGGGCGACCTCGAGGCCATCCAGGGCGTCAGCCGCGAGGTCGAGGGGCCGGTCATCTGCAGCCTCTCCCGCTGCAGCAAGGGCGACATCGCCGCCTCCTGGGAGGCGCTCCAGGACGCGCCGCGCCGCCGCTGCCACGTCTTCCTGGCCACCAGCCCCATCCACCGCGACTTCAAGCTGAAGATGGCCAAGGAGGAGATCATCCGCCGGGCCGTCGAGGGCGTCAGGATGGCCCGCGAGCGGTTCGAGGACGTGGAGTTCTCCGCCGAGGACTCGGCCCGCACCGAGCTCGACTTCCTGGTGGAGGTGGTGGAGCGGGCCATCGAGGCCGGCGCCACCACGGTGAACATCCCGGACACGGTGGGGTACGCGCTGCCGTCCACCTACGCCGACACCATCCGCCACCTCAGGAAGCACGTGCGCGGCATCGAGCGGGCCGTCATCTCGGTCCACTGCCACAACGACCTCGGGCTGGCGGTGGCCAACTCTCTGGCCGGCGTCATGGAGGGCGCCCGCCAGGTGGAGTGCACCATCAACGGCATCGGGGAGCGGGCCGGCAACGCCTCGCTGGAGGAGATCGTCATGGCGTGCAAGACCCGCCAGGACGTCCTCAAGCTCCGCCACGGGGTCAAGACCGAGCGGCTCTACCCCACCAGCCGCCTGGTCACCCAGGTCACCGGCCTGCACGTGCAGCGCAACAAGGCCATCGTGGGGCAGAACGCCTTCGCCCACGAGGCCGGCATCCACCAGCACGGCATGCTGACCCACCGCGAGACCTACGAGATCATGCGGCCGGAGGAGGTCGGCTTCGCCCGGAGCCAGCTCGTGCTCGGCAAGCACTCCGGCCGGCACGCCCTCAAGGAGCGGCTGGTGGCGCTCGGCTACCAGCTGCCCGACGCGGCCGTCGACAAGGTCTTCGCCGACTTCAAGGTGCTGGCGGACAAGAAGAAGGACATCTACGACGCCGACCTCGAGGCGCTGGTGGTGCACGGCCAGATCCTGGGGAAGGGGACGGTGGCCTGGGAGCTCGACGCGCTCTCCACCACCTCCGGCACCGGCACGCTGCCGGTCGCGTCGGTGGCGCTCAAGAACGCCGCCGGCGAGAAGCTGCAGGCGGTGGCCTCGGGCGACGGCCCGGTCGACGCCGTCTTCAAGGCCATCGAGCAGGTGACCGGCTTCACGGTCAAGCTGCGCGACTACCAGATCGCCAGCGTCTCCACCGGCGAGGACGCCCAGGGCGAGGTCTCCATCGAGGTGGAGCACGCCACCGGCGTCTACCGCGGCCGCGCCCTCTCCACCGACATCATCGAGGGGAGCGCGCGCGCCTTCCTCGACGTGGTCAACCGCATCGCGCTCAAGGTGGCGCCCAAGGACGAGGGCGCCCGCGCCGAGCTGGGGTCGCCGTGACGGGCGCCGTCCCGGACCGCGGGGCCGCCCCCCGCACGCTGCTCGAGAAGGTGTGGGACGCGCACGTGGTGGTGCCCGAGTCGGCCGAGACGCCGGCGGTGCTCTACGTGGATCTCCACCTGGTCCACGAGGTGACGAGCCCGCAGGCCTTCTCGGTGCTCCGGGAGCGGGGCCTGAAGGTCCGGCGCACCGGGCGGACGCTGGCCACCATGGACCACTCCACGCCGACGCTGCCGCGCCGCGCCGACGGCCGCTTCCCCTTCGCCGACGCGCAGGCCGAGGCGCAGGTGGACCAGCTCTCGCGCAACTGCGCCGACTTCGGCGTCGAGCTCCACGGGCTCGGCAGCCCGGCGCAGGGCGTGGTCCACGTCTTCGGGCCGGAGATGGGCGCCACCCAGCCCGGCATGACGGTGGTCTGCGGCGACAGCCACACCGCCACCCACGGCGCCTTCGGCGCCCTGGCCTTCGGCATCGGCACCTCCGAGGTGGGCCACGTGCTGGCCACCCAGTGCCTGCTGCAGCGCCGCCCCAGGACGCTGGCGGTCCGCGTCGAGGGGGCGCTGCGCCCCGGCGTCGGGGCCAAGGACCTCATCCTGGCCATCATCGCCCGGCTCGGCGTGGGCGGCGGCACCGGCCACGTCATCGAGTACCTCGGCCCGGCGGTGCGCGCCCTCTCCATGGAGGCCCGCATGACCCTGTGCAACATGTCCATCGAGGCGGGCGCCCGCGCCGGCATGGTGGCGCCCGACGACACCACCTTCCGGTGGCTGGCCGGGCGGCCGCGGGTGCCGGTGGGCTCGGCCTGGGACGCGGCCGTGGCGCGCTGGCGGACGCTGCCGAGCGACCCCGGCGCGCGCTACGACCGGGAGGTCACCATCGACGCCGCCGCGCTCGAGCCCATGATCACCTTCGGCACCAACCCCGGCCAGGCCATGGCGGTCACGGCCGCCGTGCCGGACCCGGCCGCCGAGCCCGACGCGGGCGCGCGGGCCTCGCTGGAGGCGGCGCTCCGCTACATGGGGCTCACCGCCGGCCGGCCCATCCTGGGCCAGCCGGTGGACGTGGTCTTCGTCGGCTCGTGCACCAACGGGCGGCTGGAGGACATGCGCGAGGCCGCCGCGGTGCTCCAGGGGCGGAAGGTGAAGGTGCGGACCCTGGTGGTGCCCGGCTCGCAGCTCGTCAAGCGGCAGGCCGAGGCCGAGGGGCTGGACCGGGTGGTGCGGGCGGCCGGGGCCGAGTGGCGCGAGCCGGGCTGCTCCATGTGCATCGCCATGAACGGCGACCGGATCGAGCGGGGCCAGTACTGCGTCTCCACCTCCAACCGGAACTTCGAGGGGCGCCAGGGCGCGGGCGGCCGCACGCTGCTGGCCAGCCCGGCCACGGCGGCCGCGGCGGCGGTGGCCGGCGCGGTGGCGGACCCCAGGCGGCTGACGGAGGGCGCGCCGTGAACCCCATCCAGATCATCGAGAGCCGGACGGTGGTGCTCCCCCGGGAGAACATCGACACCGACCAGATCATCCCGGCCCGCTTCCTCAAGGGGACCGACAAGGCGGGCCTGGGGAAGGCGGCCTTCGCCGACTGGCGCTACGCCGCCGACGGCACGCCGGTGCCCGGCTTCGTCCTCAACCAGCCGGCGGCGCAGGGCTGCGCCGTGCTGGTGGCGGGCGACAACTTCGGGTGCGGCTCGTCGCGGGAGCACGCCCCCTGGGCGCTGCACGACTTCGGCTTCCGCGCCGTCATCTCCACCCGCATCGCCGACATCTTCAAGAACAACGCGCTCAAGAACGGGCTGCTCCCCGTCGTCGTCGACGCGGCCAGCCACGCCGCGCTGCTGGCGGCGCCGGGCGCGCCGGTGCGCATCGACCTGGCGGCGCAGACCGTGACGCTCCCGGGCGGCCGGGAGGTCCACTTCCCCATCGACGGCTTCAGCCGCTACTGCCTCCTCAACGGGGTGGACGAGCTGGGCTTCCTGCTCTCGCAGGAGAGCGCCATCGCAGGGTACGAGGGGTCGCGATGAGGGCGCGCATCGCCGTGCTGGGCGGGGACGGCATCGGCCCCGAGGTGGCCCGGGAGGGCGCCGCGGCGCTGCGGGCGGTGGCGGCCCGCTTCGGCCACGAGTTCGAGCTCACCGAGGCGCTGGTGGGCGGCGCGGCCATCGACGCCACCGGCGCGCCGCTGCCGCCGGAGACCCTGGCCCTGTGCCGCGCCTCGGCGGCCATCCTCTTCGGCGCCATCGGCGGGCCGAGGTGGGGCCCCGCCGCGCCGGTCAGGCCGGAGCAGGGGCTGCTGGCGCTCCGCAAGGAGCTCGGCCTCTTCGCCAACCTGCGGCCGGTGACGGTCGACCCCCGGCTGGCGCACGCCTCGCCGCTCAAGGCCGAGCTGCTGGTCGGCGTGGACCTGGTGGTGGTGCGAGAGCTCACCGGCGGCATCTACTTCGGCGAGAAGCGGCGCACCGAGACCACCGCCTTCGACGCCTGCACCTACTCGGTGGAGGAGGTGGAGCGGGTGGTGCGCGTGGCCGGGCGGCTGGCCAGGGGGCGGCGCCGGAAGATCACCAGCGTGGACAAGGCCAACGTGCTGGAGACCTCGCGGCTCTGGCGCGCCGTGGCCGAGCGGGTGGTGCGGGCGGAGTTCCCGGACTGCACGCTGGAGCACCAGCTCGTCGACAGCTGCGCCATGCAGCTGGTGCGCCGCCCGGCCGACTTCGACGTGGTGGTCACCGAGAACATGTTCGGCGACATCCTCACCGACGAGGCCTCGGTGCTGGCCGGCTCCATCGGCCTGCTGCCCTCGGCCTCGCTGGGCGCCGGCACGCTCGGCCTCTACGAGCCCATCCACGGCTCGGCGCCGGACATCGCCGGGCAGGGGGTGGCCGACCCCTACGGCACCATCATGAGCGTGGCCATGCTGCTGCGCCACTCGCTGGGGCTCGAGGCCGAGGCCCGCGCGGTGGAGGCGGCGGTGGGCGCGGCCATCGGGGCCGGCGTCCTCACGCCGGACCTGGGGGGCACGGCGCGCACGGCCGAGGCGGGCGCGGCGGTGGCCGAGGCGGTGCGGCGCTCGCGGGTATAGGGGCGGCGCCACCAGGGGCGGACCAGACGACGCGAACCACGACCAGCGGCAGACGAGGAGCGAGATGGCCAAGGAACGGATGACGGGTGCGATGGCGGTGCGGCGGTCCCTGGAGGCCGAGGGGGTGGAGGTCACCTTCGGCATGCCCGGGGGCACCATCCTGCCCATCTACGACGCGATGTTCGGGGGCACGAAGGTGCGGCAGGTGCTCATCCGCCACGAGCAGGTGGGCGGGCACGCCGCCGAGGGGTTCGCCCACGCCACCGGCAAGGTGGGCGTGTGCATGGGCACCTCCGGCCCGGGCGCCACCAACCTGGTGACCGCCATCGCCGACGCCTACATGGACTCGGTGCCGCTGGTGGCCATCACCGCCAACGTGGCCTCGCCGCTCATCGGCACCGACGCCTTCCAGGAGGCGGACATCACGGGCATCACCATGCCCATCACCAAGCACAACTGGCTGGTGACCGACGTCCGCGACATCCCGCGGGTCTTCAAGGAGGCCTTCTACATCGCCCGCACCGGCCGGCCGGGGCCGGTCCTCATCGACATCCCCAAGGACGTGCTCAACACCGAGCTCGACTTCGAGTACCCGGAGACGGTCTCCATCCCCGGCTACCACCCGCCCCAGCGCGAGGAGCCGCGCCTCAGGGACGCGGCCGCGCTCATCCGCTCCGCCTCCCGCCCGGTGGTCTACCTGGGCGGCGGCGTGCGCACCGCCAACGCCCACGCCGAGGTCCTGGCGTTCGCGGAGCTGGTCGACGCGCCGGTGGTGACCACGGTGCACGGCAAGGGGGCCTTCCCTGAGACCCACCCGCTCTGCCTGGCCATGTTCGGCATGCACGGGTCCCGCTTCGCCAACTACACGGTGCAGAACGCCGACCTGCTGGTCTGCCTGGGGGCGCGCTTCGACGACCGCGTCACCGGCAAGCTCTCCACCTTCGCCCCCGACGCCAAGATCGTCCACCTCGACGTGGACCCGGCGGAGATCTCCAAGCTGGTGACCGCCACCGTGCCGCTGGTGGGGGACCTGAAGGTGCTGCTGCCGCAGCTCACCGAGGAGGTGCGCCGCGCCTTCGCGGCCCAGGGCCGGGCCGACATCGCGCCCTGGAAGCACAAGGTGGCCGACTGGCGGGAGAAGCACCCGCTCAGGTACGTCCAGGACCCCAAGGGCGAGCTGCTCCCCCAGTACGTCATCGAGCGGATCTGGCAGAAGTGCGGCGGCCAGGCGGTGGTGACCACCGGCGTCGGCGAGCACCAGATGTTCGCGGCCCAGTGGTGGAAGACCACCGCGCCGCGCCAGTTCATCACCTCGGGCGGCCTGGGGACCATGGGCTTCTGCCTCCCCTCGGCCATCGGCGCCCAGCTCGGGCGGCCCGGCGAGACCGTCATCGGCATCGACGGCGACGGCTCGTTCCAGATGACGCTGCAGGACCTGGCCACGGCGCGCGACCTCAACCTGCCCATCAAGATCTTCATCCTCAACAACCTGTTCCTGGGCATGGTCCGCCAGTGGCAGGAGCTCTTCTACGAGAACCGCTTCGCCTCGACCCCGCTCTCGGACTGCCCGGACTTCGTCAAGCTGGCGGAGGCCTACGGCTGCCTCGGGCTGCGGGCCCGCACCGTCGAGGAGCTGGACCCGGTCATCGAGCGGGCCCTGGCCAACCGCGAGGGCCCGACCATCATCGACGTCCGCATCCGCCGGGAGGAGAAGGTCTTCCCCATGGTCCCGGCCGGCGCCCCCCTCAACGACATGATCGACGGTGAGTGACATGGAACGGACCGAAATCCTGCCCACGGGCACCAGCCACACCATCAGCCTGCTGGTCGAGAACAAGCCGGGCGTGCTGCACCGCATCGCCGGCCTCTTCTCGCGGCGCGGCTACAACATCGCCAGCCTGACGGTGGGCCCCACCGAGCGGGCCGAGTACTCGCGCATGACCATCGTGGTGCGCCTCTCCTCCAAGACGGTGGAGCAGGTGGTGCGCCAGGTGCAGAAGCTGGTGCCGGTGGTGGAGGTGCGCGAGCTCCTGCCCGCCGACCTCCTCGAGCGCGAGCTCATGCTGGTGAAGATCCGGACCCCGGAGCGCAACCACGCCGAGCTGCGCGCCCTGGCCGACACCTACGAGGCGACCATCGTGGACGTCTCGCCCGACGCGCTGGTGATCGAGGCGGCCGGCACGGCCGGCAAGCTCGACGCCCTGGAGGACCGCCTGCGGCCCTTCGGCATCCACGAGATCTGCCGCTCCGGGCGCATCGCGCTCGAGCGCGGCTTCAAGACGCTGGCACCCCCATCCCTGAAGTAGCGCACGCAGGGCTTCCCTCGAGCAGTCCACGGAGAGCACACGCACATGGCCAAGATCTACTACGAGAAGGACGCGAACCTCGGGCTCCTCAAGAAGCGCAAGGTGGCCGTCATCGGCTACGGGTCGCAGGGGCACGCCCACGCCCTCAACCTGCGCGACTCCGGCGTGGACGTGCGGGTCGGCCTGGCGGCCGGCTCGAGGTCCAGGGCCAAGGCCGAGGGGGCCGGCCTGCGGGTGGTGTCGGTGGCCGAGGCGTCGGCCGAGGCCGACGTCATCATGGTGCTCATCCCCGACCAGACGCAGAAGCGGGTCTACGACGCCGAGATCGCGCCGCACCTCTCCGAGGGCAAGGCGCTCCTCTTCGCCCACGGCTTCAACATCCACTACGGGCAGATCCTCCCGCCCGCCGACGTGGACGTGCTGCTGGTGGCCCCCAAGGGGCCCGGCCACATGGTGCGCCGCCAGTACCAGGACGGCCGCGGCATCCCCGGGCTCATCGCCGTCCACCAGGACGCCACCGGCAAGGCCAGGCAGGTCGGCCTGGCCTACGCCCACGGGATCGGCTGCGCCCGCGCCGGCGTGCTGGAGACGACCTTCAAGGAGGAGACCGAGACCGACCTCTTCGGCGAGCAGGCCGTGCTGTGCGGCGGCGCCTCGGCCCTGGTGAAGGCCGGCTTCGAGGTGCTGGTGGAGGCCGGCTACCAGCCGGAGAGCGCCTACTTCGAGTGCCTCCACGAGCTCAAGCTCATCGTCGACCTGATGTACGAGGGCGGCCTGGCCTGGATGCGCCACTCCATCTCCGACACCGCCGAGTACGGCGACTACACCCGCGGGCCGCGGGTGGTGCCCCCCTCGACCAAGGACGAGATGCGCAAGATCCTCAAGGAGATCCAGTCCGGGCAGTTCGCCAAGGAGTTCATCCTGGAGAACATGGTCGGCGGCGCCACCATGGGGAAGTTCCGCGCCACCGAGGCGGCCCACCCCATCGAGAAGGTCGGCGGCGAGCTCCGCGGCATGATGAGCTGGATCCGGGAGGCCAAGAAGGACTCCTCGGATCCGGGCTCCAGGCCGGTCGAGAAGGCCGCGGCCAGGCCCGCCGGCAAGGCGAAGGCCGGCGCCGGGAAGAAGGCGGCCAGGTAGCCCCGGCGGGGGCCCCGGCAGGGGAGGGTGCCCGTCCGAGGGGCGGGCACCACCCCGAGTCGTTGACAAACCCCGCGAGATCCATATCCTACGCACCTTTTCAGGACCGGTCGGGGCGCTCCGCCCCGCCGGCCGGGGCCTCGCCCCGAGGAGCACGGTCTGAATCAAAGGGATCAGCGGACGAACCGTGACGCACGCACCAACCGGCGCATCAAGGCGCGCGAGGTGCGCGTCATCGGCTCTGGCGGTGAGCAGCTCGGCGTCCTCACGATCGAGCAGGCGCTGTCGAAGGCGCAGGAGGAGGGGATGGACCTCGTCGAGGTCAGCCCGCTCGCGAAGCCTCCCGTCTGCAAGATCATGGACTACGGGAAGTTCAAGTACCTCGAGAAGAAGAAGCAGAACGAGGCCAAGAAGAACCAGGTGGTGGTCCTCCTCAAGGAGGTGAAGTTCCGCCCCCGCACGGAGGAGCACGACTACAACGTCAAGATCAAGAAGGTCCGCGAGTTCCTCGAGGACGCCAACAAGGCCCGCATCACCGTCATGTTCCGCGGCCGCGAGATGACCCACCGCGAGCTCGGGCAGAAGGTGCTGCAGGAGATCATCGAGGACCTGAAGGACGTGGCCATCATCGAGTCGGCGCCCCGCATGGAGGGGCGCCAGATGTTCATGATCCTCGCGCCCAACCCGAAGATGCTGCAGGCGCAGCGCTCCCGCGCCGAGGCGGCCGCCAAGGCCGCGGCGGCCAAGCCGGCCG
>JAJYAW010000511.1 GCA_021779335.1 Myxococcales bacterium
CGGCCGGTGCGGCCGCAATGGGGATGGCGCTCGCGGCGCCGCCGCCGGCGCGCCGCCGCGCCTCGTCGAGCGCCGCCCGCGCCTTCGGGTCCGCGGGCTGCAGCTCGGCGGCGCGGGTCAGGATGGGCAGCGCCTCCCGGAAGAGGCCGCCGCGCACCAGCGCCTCGCCCGCCAGGTTGTAGGCGTACGGGTTGCCCGGGTCGATGCCGATGGCGATCTCGAGCTGGTCCTGGGCCGCCCTGGCGTCGCCGGCCAGGAGGAGCGCCCGCCCCCAGGTGACGCGGCCGAGGATGGAGGTGGGGTGGTGCTCCAGGCCGAGCCGGCAGATCTCCACGGCGCGCGCGTGGTCGCCGCGCTCCACCAGCGCCCGCGCCAGCTCCACGAAGACCCGCGACCGCGGGTCGGCCGCCAGGATCTGCTCGTACTTCTCGATGAGGGAGGGGGCCACGGGCGCCCCCGAGGGTATCACGGCCGTGCAGTGCGCCCGGCCCGGCGCGGCGGTGTGGGCGGAGGTGGTCAGCCGCGCGCGGCCGGCACGACCGGCGCGGCCACCGGCGCCGGGAGCGACGCGCCCGTCCGCGCGGGCACGAACCCGATGGCGCGCTCGGCC
The DNA here is from genome assembly GCA_021779335.1 of Myxococcales bacterium. Lineage (GTDB taxonomy): Bacteria > Myxococcota > Myxococcia > Myxococcales > Anaeromyxobacteraceae > JADKCZ01. The sequence continues at coordinate 611 of JAJYAW010000511.1, forward strand.
AGGGCGGCGATGGTGAGCGACGGGTTGACGCCGGGGTTGGCCGAGATGGCCGAGCCGTCCACCACGTAGAGCCCCTTGTAGCCGTGCACGCGGTGGCGCGCGTCGATGACCCCCTCCTCGGCGGTGGCGCCCATGCAGGCGCCGCCCAGGATGTGGGCGGTGGTCGGCGTGTCGAGGAGCAGCTCGGTGAGGAGCCCCTGCGGCAGCCCGTCGAGCTTCTCCCCCACGCGGCGCGCCAGGTCGGCCGCCTCCGGGATGGAGGCGCTCGGCGCGGCGCCGCCCGACACCGAGGAGGAGAGCCGCCCGCCCCAGCCCAGCCGCAGCTTGAGGTGCCCCTCCAGCGTCCTCATGTAGAGCAGGATGATGGTGTGGCGCGCCCAGTCGAGCACCAGCAGGGCGCGCAGGGCGCGCACCGGGTGGCGCAGGCCGGAGGCGAAGGCCCGCGCCACCCGCGCCAGCGCGGTCCTGCCCGGCGCGTTGGGCGCCACCAGGAGCCGGAAGAAACCGGAGCCGGAGGGGTAGCGGACGGGCTCGAGGTGCGAGTGCGCGTCGGTGTGGAGCACGCTGCTGATGGCGATGCCCTTCGAGTGGTCCACGTCGCGGCGGCCCGCCACCACGCCCAGCAGCGACTCCGAGTTGGTGCGGACGAACTCGCCGACGCGCGGCGAGAGGGCCGGCAGCCCCTCCGGGCTGGCCCGAAGCCGGAGCAGGAGCGGCACGGTGCCGAGCACGCCGCCGGCGAAGACCACGTTGGCCGCGGTCCAGCTGCGCCGCGTCCGGCCGAGGCGCCGCGCCCCCTGCAGCGCGTCCACCCGGTAGCCGCCCTCCGGCAGCGGGCGCACCCAGGTCACCTCGGTGTCCGGCGCCACGGCGACGCCGCGCCGCTCGGCCAGCCAGAGGTAGTTCTGGTCGAGCGTGTTCTTGGCCCCGTGCCGGCAGCCGATCATGCAGCCGCCGCACTGGGTGCAGCCGGTCCGCGCCGGCCCCTCGCCGCCGAAGTAGGGGTCCGGCACCGTCACCTCGGGCTTGCCGAAGTAGATGGCCACCGGCGAGCGGCGGAAGTCGCCGTCCGGCCGCCCCAGGTCGCGCCCCACCTCGCGCAGCACCTCGTCGGCCGGCGTGGTGTACGGGTTGTCGGCGGCCCCCAGCATGCGGTGGACCACCGGGTAGTGCGGCGCCAGCTCGCGCTTCCAGTCGGCCAGGCCGCTCCAGGACGGGGCCGCGAAGAAGTCGTCGCCGGGGATGGGCAGGGTGTTGGCGTAGACCAGCGAGCCGCCGCCCACGCCCACGCCGGAGAGGACCGTGACGTGGCGCAGGAAGGTCATCTTGAAGAGGCCGCGGAAGCCGAGCGCCGGCAGCCAGAGCCAGCGCCTGAGGTTCCAGTTGGTGCGCGGGAAGTCGTCGGCCCCGAGCCGGCGCCCCTTCTCGAGCACCACCACCCGGTGCCCCTTCTCGGCGAGCCGGAGCGCGCTGACGCTGCCGCCGAAGCCGGAGCCGATGACGACGAAGTCCGCGTCCATGCCGGGGACGCTACCGCGACGGCGCGGCGGGTGGTACACCCGGCGGCAAGGAGCGACCTCATGGGCACGACCATCCTTCGACACGCCATCCCCATCCAGACCACCTTCGAGCCGCCCCCCGGCTCCGTCGTCGAGCGCGTGGTCGGCCCGTGCTGGGGCATCACGGTGCGCAGCCGCAGCGTGGTGGGCACCACCTGCGCCGGCCTGCAGACCGTCTTCGGCGGCGAGATCACCATGTTCACCGAGCTGGCCAACGACACCCGCAACGAGGCCATGAACCGGCTCGAGCAGCACGCGCGGGAGATGGGGGCCAACTGCGTGCTCGGCTTCCGCTTCGACAGCTCCGAGCTCATGCAGAACACCAACGAGATCGTCGCCTACGGCACCGCCGTGGTGATCCGGTCCGCGCCGTAGCCGGCGCGTCGCCGCGCCGGGCCGCCATGAGCCGCATCCCGCCGGCGCTGGCCCAGCGGCTGGACCGGCTGGCCCGCCACGCCCACCGCTTCCACCGCTACGCCCACCACCCGCTCTGCGCCGCCTACGGCCCGGAGGTGATCCGGCTGGGGCGGCGCACCCGCCTCTGCCGCGGGTGCACGGCGCTCGCGCTGGGGAGCTGCGCCGGCCTCGCCGCGGGCCTGCTGGCGCCGCCGCGCCCGGCCGCCGGCCTGCTGGCCGGCCTCGCCCTGCTGGTCCCCGCCGCGCT
>JAJYAW010000512.1 GCA_021779335.1 Myxococcales bacterium
GGCGCCGGCCCCCGCCGCGCCGCCTTGGCGGCCCTGGCCGAGGCCGCGCGCCGCGCCGCCTCGAGCGCCAGGCGCGCCCAGGGCAGCATCTCCTCGCCGTCCTCCAGGGCGGCGTCGGGCGGCGTGAGGTAGGCCATGGACACCGCGTCCTTGCCGGGCATGGCGTAGGTGAAGGGCTGGCCGCCGGCCGCCTCGAAGGCGGCGCGGCTCTCGGCGTCCACCTTGAGGTAGAGGCGCCCCTCGTCCTGGTCGCCGATGGCGAAGAAGTGGCCCCCGGCGTAGAAGCCGAGCCCGCCGAACATCCGGCGCGCCGACACCGGCACGCCCAGCGGGGCGAAGAGGTCGAGGGCGTGGGCGGCGAAGCGGTCCGCGGCGGAGCTGGCCATGGGCCGGAGCCTAGCGCGGCTGGTAGACCCGGTAGTCGATCTCGGGGAAGAGGTTGTCCTTCCCCTCGACGTGGCCCAGCCAGCCCTCGTCGATCTGGCCGGCGCGGAGCTGGTCGTGGAGCCGCGTGAAGCGGAGCACGTGCTCCTTGGTGCGCCGGATGGCGTACTCGACCATCGTGCCGGTCTTCATGATGAAGGCCCAGTCGGACGACTGCGCCAGCAGCAGCTCGCGGGCCGCCTGGTTGAGGGCGCGCTCCTCGAGCGGGGTGGGCTGGCGCACGTCGCGCGCCAGCGCGATCATCCGCTCGGCCGCCTTGTGCAGGTGGCGGTAGATCCAGTCGTTGGAGCCGTCGAGCCAGACGCCGGCGTAGCCGCCCGCGCCCCAGGAGCAGAACGGCGGGGTGGCCAGCTGCTGCTCGGGGTTCTCGCGCAGGTAGTCGGCCGGCGTGGCCAGCTTGAAGACCTGCTGGTCGTAGGCGGTCTTGCGGATCAGGTAGTCGATGAACTGGGGCCCCTCGTACCACCAGTGGCCGTAGAGCTCGGCGTCGTAGGGCGAGACCACGATGGGCCGCACCCCCGGCATGTGGCCCGCCAGGTGCTCGATCTGCTTCTCCCGGTTGTGCATGAAGTTGCCGGCGTGGGAGGCGGCGCGCTCGGCGGCCCGCTGCGGGGAGTAGGGCTCCTTGTGGGCCGTCTTGCCGGTGATCCTGAAGTACTTGATGCCCACGTTCTTGCGGGCGCCGGTGGGCTGGACGTAGTCCTTGACGTCCTCGAAGTCGAGGTCCCAGCCGACGTCCCGGTAGAACTCCCGGTAGTCGGGGTCGCCCGGGTAGCCCGACTCGGCGCTCCAGACCTGCATCGACGACTCCGGGTCGCGGGCGAAGGCGGCCGGGCCGGAGGGCGTGTAGATGGGCGCGTAGACGCCGTAGCGCGGGCGCGGGGTGGCGTCGGTGACGCCGTGGGTGTCGACGAAGAAGTAGCGGATGTTCTGCTCCGCCAGCGCCGCCTCCAGCCCGGGGAAGTAGCCGCACTCCGGCAGCCAGATGCCCACCGGGTCCTTGCCGAAGTGGCGGCGGTGGTGCGTGGCGGCCACCGCGATCTGGGCCCGCACGGCCTCCGGGTACTGCTGCATGAGCGGCAGGAAGCCGTGGGTGGCGCCGCAGGTGAGCAGCTCGAGCCGGCCGGCCTCCTCGAGCCGGCGGAAGGCCGCCACCAGGTCGCGGTGGTAGCGGTCCTGGAAGAGCGAGCGGAGCTCGTTGAACTCGTGCCGGTAGTGGCGCGCCAGGCCCTGGAAGGTCGGGTCGTTCCGGGTCCGGTGGACCTCCTTGTCGGCCAGCTCGCAGAGCTTGTCGAGCCGCTTGGCGTAGCGCCCCATGAGCAGGTCGTCGCGCAGCATGGCCACCAGCGGCGGCGACATGGTCAGCGAGACGCGGAACGGGATGCCCTCGTCGGTGGCGCGATCGAAGACCCGCAGCAGCGGCAGGTAGGTCTCGCTGATGGCCTCGTAGAGCCAGTCCTCCTCCAGGAAGTCCTCGAACTCCGGGTGGCGGACGAAGGGCAGGTGGGCGTGGAGGTGGAGGGCGACGTAGCCCAGCGGCGCGGTGGCCATCTAGCGCCCCTCCCCGACGAACGGGCCGAAGGGTGACGACGGCGAGCCGGGCCGGCCGGCCGGCCCCCCGGCCCCGCCGCGCGAGGTGGGGCGGCCGCCCATGCCCCCCGCCCCGCCGCCGGCGCCGCGGTCGCCGGCCTGCTGCCCCTCCAGGAACCGGGCCCAGTCGGAGAGGCGCGCCAGGAGGGCGCGCAGCTCGTCGGAGAACGGGCCGCCCGGGACGCCCGCCCCGAGGAGGCGGGGCAGCGGCAGCGCCCAGGGGATGCTGACGAAGCGATCGTCCACCACCGGGGAGGGGCCGTGCGGCGGCAGCTGCATCGCGTTGGAGGTGTGCGGCAGGAGCCGGTCCTGGCCCTGGCGGTCCACCACGTGGATCTCGGCCCGGTAGACGCGCCCCGGCTCGAGGTCGTGCAGGTAGTAGCCGCGCGACTCCAGGGCGAAGTCCACCACCCGGACCCGCTCCCACCCGGCGCCGCGGACGAAGAGCCAGATCTGGGCGCGGGGCTGCTCCAGCCCCGCGAAGGCGTGCGCCAGCGTGGCCTGGGCGTGGTCCCAGTAGACGAAGAGGGTGTACGGATCCCGCGGCAGGGCGATGAGCGCGTCGTCGCCGTAGGACCAGGGGAGCTCGCCGAGCCCCTCGTCGAAGCCCGGCTGGACGCGCGGCTCCTCGTCGAAGCCGCCGCTCTCGAGCATCTGGTGGGGCGCGTCGCGGACGGCGTCCTCGCCGCGGACGCGGGCCACGAAGAAGCCCTCGGGGTCCGGGCGGCCCGGCGGCGGCGCGGCCTGCGTCGGCCGGGCGGCCGGCGTCGGCGCGGCCTTGGTCCGCGGCGCGGCCACC
>JAJYAW010000513.1 GCA_021779335.1 Myxococcales bacterium
CGGCGCCTTCTACAAGAAGGGGTCCGGCAACCAGCCGGCCAACCTGGTGTGGGACGCCGGGGCGGTGCTCTCCGACCCGACCCGGCCCGGCTACACCACCGCCCAGGTGGGCAAGCCCAACAGCCGCACCGTCTGGACGTGGCTGCCGGGCGGGGCCGGCAGGGTCGACCTCACCCCGGCCAACGCCGCCACGCTGGCCCCCTTCATGAGCCTCTCCCCCTCCTGGTGCCTGAGCCTCCTGCAGCAGGCCAAGCTCTGCGGCGGCACCTCCGGCGTCGCCTGCCCCACCGTGGCCGGCTGGACGAGCGCCAACACCACCACCTGCGCCACCGCGGTCATCGACTACGCGCGCGGCTACGACGTGCTGGACGCCGACGGCGACAACTGCGGCGGCCCCGGCGTCAACAGCGGCTGCCCCACCGTGGGCGGCGTCAAGACCGACGGCGAGGAGCGCGACCGGGCCAACGACGGCCGCGCCACCCCGCTCTTCTGGAAGCTGGGCGACGTGTTCCACTCGTCCCCGGTGCTGGTGAAGCCGCCGGCGCTGGAGAGCCTGTGCGACACCGGCTACGAGAACCAGTGCCTCGCCACGCTGCGCAGCCCCGCCGAGTACGCCGGCAAGGCGGTGCAGACCCCCTTCGTGACCTACAACGACGCCTGCCACAAGGGCTCGGACGCCTACGAGGCCTACCGCTACGACCAGCGCAAGCGGCAGCGGACCCTGCTCATCGGCTCGAACGACGGCATGCTCCACGCCTTCGACGCCGGCGGGCCGGTGACCGGCCAGCCGGAGGACGCCGACTGCGTCCCGCCGTACTCCACCGGGAACGGCGGCGAGCTGTGGGGCTTCGTGCCCACCGACCTGTTGCCCCGGCTCAAGGACACCCTCTTCACCCACCAGTACATGGTGGACGGCTCGACGATGGTGCGCGACGTCTGGGTGGACGCCAACAAGGACGGCGTCAAGACCCGCGACGAGTTCCGCACCGTGGCGGTGCTCACCGAGCGGTCGGGCGGCTCGCGCTACACGGCCCTCGACGTGACCGACCCGGCCAGCCCGACCTACCTGTGGAGCTTCCCCGCGCCCGGCTCGGTGGAGGAGCGCCACATGGGCCAGTCCTGGTCCGACTTCGCCCCCCGCCCGCCCCCCATCGTCCCGGTCAAGCTGGCGCTCCAGGCCGGCGAGAAGGACCCCACCGGCCGCGGCTTCACCGAGCGCTGGGTGGTGGTCCTCAACGGCGGCTACGACCCGGCCATGGCGCTGGGCGCCGCGGTCTGGATGGTGGACGCCATGACCGGCCAGGTGCTCTGGAGCTACACCAACGAGGACTTCAAGAAGCAGTTCGGCTACGGGACCGGCACCTCCATGTTCCCGGTGCCGGGCGCGGTGGCCCTGGCCGACGTCGGCGACACCACCCTGTCCCGCCTGGACAACGACGGGTTCATCGACACGGCCGTGTGGGGCGACATGGGCGGCAACCTGTTCGTGGCGCGCTTCCAGGTGCCCGGCCAGGTGGACGTCACCACCCAGCGGGTCACCAACTGGTTCGTGGGGCGCAGCTTCGAGGAGCAGCGGCGGGCCGACGACCGGCAGTACGCCGCCGGCCGCAGCGAGCTCTACTTCATGCCCGAGCTGGCCTGGGATGGCGTCAAGAAGTCGCTCCACGCCTACGTCGGCTCCGGCAACCGCGAGCACATGATGCAGATGGGCCAGGCCTGCGGCCCCGACAACGTCCTCTCCTGCTGCAAGTCCGGCTGCAGCGCGGTGGCCGCCGGCACGGTGGACGACTACGGCTCCTGCAAGGTGACCTCGGGCTTCAGCTGCAACGCGGGGCTGATGGACAACGCGGCGCTCGACGACACCTGCGGCGCCGCCGTGACCTGCGCGGCCGCGCCCGGCAACGCCTACCTGGCCTCGACCAAGCTCGCCTTCACCTGCCCCGGCGCCAGCAGCACCGCCGCCGGCTCGGTGAGCTGCGACGCGAACGGCGTGTGCGGCGCGGCCAGCGCGGCGGGCAACAACGACGTGGGCGGCAGCTACGCCGGCGCCTGCACGCTCAGCAAGTTCTACGGCGTGCTGGCCTACGGCGGCTACCCGGAGAAGACCTTCAAGGACGCGGCCGGGGCGGCCGCCTTCGAGGCCGCCCGCTACACCGACGTGCCCTTCACCAGCGCCGCCTGCGCCTCCACCGGCAAGAGCTGCTCGCTCGTGGACACCACCAAGGCGGTGGCGCGGCTCGACAGCCCGGTGGCCACCTGTCCGAGCGGCGTCACCAAGTGCACCGCCACCAGCGACGATCCGGGCTGGCTCTACTCCTACGGCGTGGTCTGCCCGGCCTCCTCCTGCGCCAACTTCGGCACCTGCTCGGCGGAGAAGACCGGCTCGGGCGCGCTGGTGACGTTCGGCTGCGTCCTCTGGAACGGCTTCCAGCCCATCGGCGCGCAGGGCGGGTCGGATCCGTGCACCGGCAACGTGGGCACGCCGCTGGCCTTCGGCTACGCCTCCGACTTCGTCTCCGGGGTGCCGGCGGCCTCCTGCGGCTACACCTACCCGCCCGACACGGTGCTCTACCGCGGCCAGCAGCGGGCCTCGGTGTCGCCGCCCTCGGCGCCGCTGCTGCGCATCACCGCCGGCAAGGACGGCGGCGTCCACTACGGCGGCCTGCAGATCGACCCGGGCGCCGCCCCCGAGTCGACCTCCACCGGCGAGCGGACCAACTTCGCCGAGACCATGTACTGGCTCGAGGTGGACCACCGCTCCCACGCCTGCCGCCACGACGAGGCCACCGCCCAGTCCTCCTGCGAGTAGCCGGGGCGGCGCGAGCGC
>JAJYAW010000514.1 GCA_021779335.1 Myxococcales bacterium
AGCACGATGGCTGGCAGCTCGGCGCCGGCGGGCTCGGCGCGGAGCGCCTCCAGGGTGGCCAGTCCAGCGGCGTCGCCGACCAGGTCGAGCAGCGCGGCGTCGAGCGGTCCGGCGCGCACGGCCGCGGCGGCGGCGGCCGCGCCCTCGACCTCCAGCGGCTCGAACCCCAGGCCGAGGAGCCCCGCCAGCGCGGCGCGGCCCGCGGGATCCACCCCGGCGACCAGGACCCGGTGACGCTCGCGCTCGCCCAGCCGTCGCCCGGGGCCCAGCGGGTGGGCCCGGGCGCGCGTGAGGGCGTGCGCGCAGAGCTCCGCCACGCGCCGCAGCGACTCGGGGCTTCCGCCGGAGAGCCGGAGCGCCCCGGCGCCCGGGGCGACCGGGACGAGGGCCACCCCATCCTCCACGCGGGCGTGCTCCTCGGTGGCGAGGGGCGCGGGGGAGGCGACCAGCCGGGCGCTCCAGCCGAGGACCGCGGCGACGGCGCGCCGGAGGTGGTGCGCCGCGGGGAGTGGCGGGAGGCCGGCAGCTGCCGCGAGGGCGTCGAGCAGCGGGCCGAGGTCCTGCACCGCGCGGCCGGCGCGGCGCCGGCGTTCGGGTCGAGTGCGGCGTGGTCCGGTCCGGGTCGGCAAGAGGCACCCCCCACCTCGCCAAGTCTAGGCACGGCGGCGGGAGCGATGGAACGCGCCGTCCCGGTTCCTCGAGGCTCGACCCCGAAGGGATGCCGGTGCGCGGGGTGGCGCACCTGCGCAGGCCGGCCTCGGCACGGCGTCGGCACGGCGCAAGAGAATCGGCGGCGCCGATCCCTGGGCGCCGGGGGGCGCGGTCGGGGCTGGCCAGCCCCGGCCGAGGGCGGCGAGGCTCAGCGGCGGCGGAAGAGCTGGCGGCGGGCGCGGCCGGCTGCCGGATCCATCTGCGGGGGCGGTGGCTCCAGGCGGAACTGGTACCACTGCAGGTCGTAGTGCTTCCAGAGCCGGAGCTTCTTCCCATTCTGCAGGGACTGGAGGGAGTCCTTCAGCTTCTCGTCCTTGGGGAGCGCGGCGCAGGCGCGCCCGAGCACCCGGATGGCCTCGTCGTGCCGTCCCTCCTTCTCCAGCATCCAGGCGTAGATCGACCAGGGGAGCCCGTCCTTCTCGCCGACCTTGACCGCCTCCTCCATGAGCGCCAGCGCGCCGCTCAGGTCGCGCTTGCGGTAGCGGGCGCAGGCCAGCACCGCGCGGATGGTCCAGTCGCGGTTGAAGAGCCTGGCGACCGCCCCGGTCGGGCAGCCGCGCTCCAGGTCCGGCAGCGCCGCCTCCAGATCGCCGCCGAAGTAGCGGTAGATGCCCATGCCGCCGTAGACCTGGGTCTCGACGCCGAACTGCCACGGCGCCAGGGAGAGGCCGCCCTTGAGCACCTGGACGGCCGGCTCGACGTGGCCGGCCTTCAGCTCCACCATGATCCGGGCCTGCAGCTCGTCGAACCGCTTCCTGACGCGGAAGCCGATGAGCACGTAGAGGATCGTCGCCACCAGCAGGCCGGGGAAGACCGCGGCGACCCAGCCGAAGGCGGTGCCGAAGGCGAGCGCCAAGGCGACGACCACGCCGGCCAGGAGGCTGAGGAGGAGGCTGTACATGGGGGCTCCAGGGAATGAGCGCGGAGCCATACACGCGCGCTCGCCTCCCTCGCAAGGGAAAAGGGCGGCGCGGTTGGCCCTCCCCGGGCTCGAACCGGGACGGGGTTGCCCCCACTCGATTTTGAGTCGAGCGCGTCTACCGTTCCGCCAGAGGGCCCCAGCGTGGCTCGCGACCCGACGAGCTTAGCAAGGTTTAGTGATTGCCGCAGCCTGAAATCGAGTAAGGTGAGTTACTGCCTTTCGCGCACGCCGCTCAATCTCAATTCAATTCGCACCCCGGAGACCGCATGCCCCGTCCCGCCGCCACGCTCGATGACATCGTCAAGGCCGCCATGGAGGGCGTCGTGAAGCGCACCTCGGCAGCCATCACCAAGACCATCGCCGACATGGTCGCGGCCAGGCTCGAGGCGGAGATCAAGAAGGGGCTGGGCAAGGCCGGGCGCGGACGCGCCGCCGCGGGCCGCTCGGCGCGCCCCCGGGCCGAGCTGACCCGCTGGCTCGCAGACCGCCGGGCGCGGCGCGTCCCGACCTTCGTCATCGAGCAGACCGGCCTCAAGACCAAGAAGGCCATCGTCGCCAAGTATGGGGAGAATGCGGGCTTCGAGAAGGGCAAGCCGGCGCCGAAGGCCAAGTAGCGAAGTAGCGCGCCTGACCTCGCGCTGCTCTCGCGCGCTTCCGGAAGGGGGCGCCAAGGGCGCTCAGGCGGCGCCGGTGGACCCGGTGGACCTGGTGGACCCGGTGGACCCGGTGGACCCGGTGGACCCGGTTCCGCTCCCGCCGCTTCCGCTGCCGCTCGGCGGGGGAGGGCTCGCTGGGGGCGGGCTCGCGGTTGCCGGTGCCGGTGCCGAGCCGGCGCCTGGCGCGGCCTTCTCGTCGCCGGCCGAGGCGCCACCCGCTCCGGGCTTTGCGCCGGGGGCGGGCTTCTCCTTCTTGGAGGCGTACAGATCCGCGTACCAGCCTCCGCCCTTGAGCTGGAAGCTGGTGCGGGACACCGTCCGGGCCAGCGGGCCCTTCCCGCACTCCGCGCAGGCGGCAGGGGTCGGGTCGGTCACCTTCTGCATGACCTCGGTGAGTTGACCGCAGGCCTCACAGACGAACTCGTAGATTGGCACGATCGGATCCTATTGGAGGAGGCGCCGTCGGCGCCAGCCTCGGTCAGGGTGTGCGAGGCGGTCGGCGGGGGCCACGGGCGGGCCCGGACCGCCGGGCGCCGGG
>JAJYAW010000515.1 GCA_021779335.1 Myxococcales bacterium
CCGCGCCGCCGCGGGGCCCGGAGCTCCGGGTGCTCCACGACGACGCGGCCTGCCTGGTCGTCGACAAGCCGGCCGACCTGGCGGTGGAGCCGGCCGGCCCCTCGTCGCCGTCGGTGGTGGGCGCGGCCAGCCGGCTCGGCCGGTTCGACGTGGCGGGCCGGGCCGTGCCCGGGCTGGCGCACCGCCTGGACCGCGACACCACCGGCTGCCTGCTCCTGGCCCGCACCGACGCCGCGCTCCTCGCCCTGAAGGCCGCCTTCCAGGCCGGGCAGGTCGAGAAGTGGTACCTGGCGCTGGTGGCCGGCGCGCCGCCGGACGCCGGGACGCTCGACACCCCGTACGCCCGGGATCCGTCCGACGCCCGCCGCTACACCGGCCGGGTGCCGTCCCACCGGCGCGCCCGGCTCTCCTTCCGGGTGGAGCGGCGGCTGGCGGGCGCGACGCTGCTGCGGGTCTCGCTCGACACCGGCCGCACCCACCAGATCCGCGTGCAGCTCTCCGAGGCGGGCTTCCCGGTGCTGGGCGACGCCACCTACGGCGTGGCCTCGCCGGTCGTGGCGCGGCAGGCGCTCCACGCGGCCCGGCTCGCCTTCCCGTCGCCGGCCTCGGGGCGGGTGGTCGTGGAGGCGCCGCTCCCCGAGGACCTGCGGGCGGCGCTGGCCGCGCTCGAGGCCGGCGGCGGCCCCTGAGGCGACCGGGCCTGTCAAGGCTTGTCCTCCCCGGCGCGGCATGGGAGAACGCGCCACCCCCCGATGATCGACCTCTCGACGCTCAACCCGCCGCAGCGCGAGGCGGTGGTCACCACCGAGGGGCCGCTCCTCGTGCTGGCCGGGGCCGGCTCCGGCAAGACCCGCGTCATCGCCCACCGGGTGGCCTACCTGCTCCTCCAGGGGATCGACCCGGAGGCGGTGCTGGCCGTCACCTTCACCAACAAGGCGGCCCGCGAGATGCGGGAGCGGGTGACCCACCTCGCCGGCCCGCCCGGCGCCGACGTCTTCGTCTCCACCTTCCACTCCTTCGGCCTGTGGCTCCTCGGCGAGGAGCACCGGGCGGCCGGCCTGCCCCGGCGCTTCGCCATCTGCGACGCCGGCGACCAGGCCGCGCTGGTGAAGCGCTGCATGCGCGAGGTGAAGGTGGACGACCGGGCCTTCGACCCGCGCCGCGTCCTCTGGCTCATCTCCAAGGCCAAGAACGCCCTGCAGACGAAGATCACCCCGCGCCCCGACGGGCAGGGGGACGACTACGACCTCATCGCCGCCGAGGTCTTCCCGCGCTACCAGCAGGCCCTCCGGGCGCAGCGGGCGGTCGACTTCGACGACCTCATCGCGGCCCCGGTGGCGCTCCTCAAGAAGGACGCGGCGCTGCGCCAGAAGTACCAGGCCCGCTTCAGCCACCTGCTGGTGGACGAGTACCAGGACACCAACCTGTGCCAGCTCGAGCTCCTCAAGCTGGTGGCCGGCGCGCGCAAGAACGTCTGCGCCGTGGGCGACGACGACCAGGCCATCTACGGCTGGCGGGGCGCCGAGGTGAAGAACATCCTGCGCTTCGAGAAGCACTTCCCCGGCGCCAGGGAGGTGCGGCTGGAGCAGAACTACCGCTCCACCGGCCGGGTGCTGGCCTGCGCCAACGGCGTCATCGCCAGGAACCCGGCCCGCAAGCCCAAGAAGCTCTGGACCGCGGCCGGGCCCGGCGACCCCGTCAAGGTGGCGGCCTGCGCCGGCGAGGAGGAGGAGGCGCACTTCGTGGCCGCCGAGATCGCCCGGCTGCGCGGCGAGGGGCGCCCCTGGAGCCACTTCGCCGTGCTCTACCGGCTCAACGCCCAGTCGCGCCCCATCGAGGAGGCGCTGCGCGAGGCGCAGATGCCCCACGAGGTGCACGGCGGCTCGGCCTTCTTCGACCGCGCCGAGGTGCGCGACCTGCTAGCCTACCTCAAGGTCTGCATCACGCCGGAGGACGAGACCTCGCTGGCCCGCATCGTCAACGTGCCGGCCCGCGGCATCGGCGACGCCACGCTGGAGAAGGTGCACGCCTTCGCGGTGCAGGAGGGGCTGCACCTCTTCCAGGCGCTGCGGCGCGCCGCCGAGGTGCCCGGCCTCTCGAAGGGGGCGCCGGAGAAGATCGCCGAGTTCGTGGCGCTGGTGGAGCGGGCGCGCCAGCGGTTCGAGGCGGGCCGGCCCAGCGAGGCGGCCCGCGCCCTGGTGGCCGAGATCGATCTCTACGCCTGGGCCCGCCTGAGCGTGCAGTCGGCCGAGGCCGGCCAGCGCAAGGTGGACGGCATCGACGGCATCCTGCGCTCGCTGGAGTGGCACGAGGAGCGCGCCCGGCGGCCGTCGCTGGCGGCCTGGCTGCAGCGGCTCATGCTCGACAGCCGCGACGAGGAGGACCCGGCCAGGGACGACGGCATCGCGCTCATGACGCTGCACGCCGCCAAGGGGCTCGAGTTCCCGGTGGTCTTCCTGGTGGGCGTCGAGGAGGACCTGCTCCCCTGCGCCGGCATCCAGGGGGAGGCGCGCGACCTCGACGAGGAGCGCCGGCTCGCCTACGTGGGCATCACCCGCGCCCGCGAGCTGCTCTACCTGACCCGCGCCACCCAGCGGGTCAAGCGCGGCAAGGTGCTGGTGCGCACCCCCTCGCGCTTCCTCGAGGACCTGCCGGCCGACGCCCACGTGAAGGTGGACCCCGACGCCCAGCCGGCGGCGCCGGAGGAGATCGCGGCCCACGCGGGCTCGGTGCTGGACGCGCTGCGCGCCCGGCTGGCGGGGAAGCCGGCCGGGTAGGGGGCCGCTACCCCCCGACCACCGAGAGGTCCGGCCCGATGGCCCGC
>JAJYAW010000045.1 GCA_021779335.1 Myxococcales bacterium
CGCCGGCGTGGGCGAGGGGCGGAAGAAGGCGCTGCTGCGCCACTTCGGCTCGCTCCGGCGCATCCGGGACGCCTCGCTCGAGGAGCTCGGCGCGGTGGAGGGGTTCGGGGAGAAGCAGGCGCGGGCCGTCCACGAGTTCTTCCACCCCGCCGGCGGGGGCGGCGCGCCCGAGGCCGCGGACGCGAGCCCCGGCGGGCCCGGCCCGGGGGCGGCCACCGAGCCGGCCACCGAGGCGGAGATCGAGGCGGAGATCGACGCGGCGCTCGCCGAGGAGGAGGGGGGCGCCGCCGGCCCCTGAGCGCCGGCGGGGCTGGCCGCCGCTCCGTTCGCCGTGCTATCCGTTATCACGGAGGACGTCGACATGCGCGTCGCGGACGACATCACCAAGCTGATCGGCCATACGCCGCTGGTGCGGCTCAACCGGATCACCGGCGGGGCCAGGGCCACGGTGGTCGCCAAGCTGGAGAGCTTCAACCCGGCCTCCTCGGTGAAGGACCGCATCGGCGTCGCCATGATCGAGGCGGCCGAGCGGGGCGGCCTGATCCGCGAGGACACCATCCTCATCGAGCCGACCTCCGGGAACACCGGCATCGGCCTGGCCTTCGCCGCCGCCGCCAAGGGCTACCGGCTGGTGCTCACGATGCCGGACACGATGTCGCTGGAGCGGCGCCGCATCCTCGCCGCGCTGGGGGCCGAGCTGGTGCTCACGCCCGGCGCCGAGGGGATGAAGGGCTCCATCGCCAAGGCGGTCGCGCTGGCGGCCGGGAGCCCGCGCTACCTCCTCCTGCAGCAGTTCGAGAACCCGGCCAACCCCGAGATCCACCGCCGCACCACCGCCGAGGAGATCTGGAGCGACACCGACGGCCAGGTGGACGTCCTGGTGGCCGTCACCGGCACCGGCGGCACCATCACCGGCGTGGGCGAGGTGCTCAAGGCCCGCAAGCCCTCCGTCCGGATCGTCGCCGCCGAGCCCAGGGACTCCGCGGTCCTCTCCGGCGGCCCGGCGGGGCCCCACCAGATCCAGGGCTGGGGGCCGGGCTTCGTGCCCAAGGTGATGAACACCAAGATCATCGACGAGGTGATCAAGGTCTCCAGCGAGGACGCCGGCGACTTCGGGCGGCGCCTGACCCGGGAGGAGGGTATCCTCTCGGGCATCTCGTGCGGGGGCGCGGCCTGGGCGGCCGTCCAGGTGGCCCGGCGGCCCGAGAACGCGGGGAAGCTCATCGTGGTGGTGCTGCCCGACAGCGGCGAGCGCTACCTCTCCACCTGGCTCTTCGAGGAGCAGCCGAAGTGAGCGAGCACAAGAACGGCAGCGGCGGCGTCGATCTCAGGTCCATCGTGGAGCGGCTCGTCGAGGGCACGGACGGCCTGGCGGGCATCCCGGGCGGGCAGGCCGTGCTGCCGTCGCGCGAGGCGGTCATCGAGATCGTCGAGGCCCTCCGCTCGGTCATCTTCCCCGGCTACTTCGGCACCGCCGACCTCCGCAAGGAGAGCCTGCACTTCTACATCGGCGCCACGCTGGAGAAGGCCTCGCGCTCGCTGGAGGAGCAGGTGCGGCGCGCCGTGGCCTTCTCGGAGCGCCACGACTACCACGGCTGCGGCCACTGCGCGGCGGCGGCCCGCGACGCCGTGGCCGCCTTCCTGGTGCAGGTGCCGGAGATCCGGCGCCTCTGCGCGTCCGACGTCGAGGCGGCCTACGAGGGGGATCCGGCGCTGAAGAGCCGGGACGAGGCCATCTTCGCCTACCCGGGGGTCTTCGCCGTCACCAACCAGCGCATGGCCCACGCCCTCCACCTGCAGGGCGTGCCGCTCATCCCGCGCATCATCACCGAGTACGCCCACACGCTGACCGGCATCGACATCCACCCGGGCGCCTCCATCGGGGAGAAGTTCTTCATCGACCACGGCACCGGGGTGGTGGTGGGCGAGACCAGCCGCATCGGCGCGAGGGTGCGGCTCTACCAGGGCGTCACCCTGGGCGCCAAGAGCTTCCCGCTCGACGAGCACGGCAAGCCCATCAAGGGGATCGACCGGCACCCCATCGTCGAGGACGACGTGGTCATCTACGCGGGCGCCACCATCCTGGGGCGCAACGTCATCGGCCAGGGCTCCTCCATCGGCGGCAACGTCTGGCTCACCACCGGCGTGCCGCCCAACAGCCGCGTCACCCAGGCCGAGAGCCGCGACCCCAAGGTCTCCCAGGGCGGCGGCATCTAGCCGCGCCGGCGACCGACCCTCGAAAGGAGCCCGCGTGGCCCAGCACCCCTGGCACGACGTCGAGCTGCCCCGCTACGTCGAGGACGCCATCCCGGCGGTCATCGAGATCGCCACCGGCTCCAAGGTCAAGTACGAGCTGGACAAGACGACCGGCCTGCTCGTGGTCGACCGCATCCTCTTCTCGGCCGTCCACTACCCCGCCAACTACGGCTTCGTGCCGCGCACCTACTGCGACGACGGCGATCCGCTCGACATCCTGGTGCTCTGCTCCGAGGTCATCCAGCCGCTCTCCATCATGCGCGCCAAGGTCATCGGCGTGATGAAGATGCGCGACGACAAGGGGCTGGACGACAAGCTCATCGCCGTCCACGCCGACGACCCCAACTACTCCGACTACTCCGACGTCTCCGAGCTGCCGCCCCACCGGCTGCGCGAGCTGCGCCGCTTCTTCGAGGACTACAAGGCGCTGGAGAACAAGAAGGTGGTGGTCGGCGAGCCGCAGGGGCGCAAGCTCGCCCTGCAGGTGCTCCGCGAGGCCATCAAGCTCTACGACGCCGAGATCGACCGGCTGCGCGGCCCGCCGCCGAAGGCGAGGAGGGGCCGGGGCGGGAAGCGGCGCTGACGCGCCGCGCGGGTGACGGCCGGCGCGCCCGGGCGGCCCCGCGGCTCACCACTCGGTCACCAGCCCGACGCCCAGGGTGAGGGACCAGCCGCGGGCCGACCAGGGGACGCCGTCCACCGTGGCCCTGGCCCTCCCGAGGTCGGACCGGAGCGAGAGCGAGGCCTCCAGCCGATCCACCCGGCCGCGCCCCGCGCGCAGCCCCAGCGCGGCGCGGCCGGTGGCCCCGACGAAGATCGTGTCGGCCGCCCCCTTGCGCTGCGACAGCCCCTCGCCCGCGAAGTCCATGTAGCGCCGCCAGCCCGCCTCGCCGGCCGCCGCGAGCCGCCAGCGCTCGCCCTGCTCGCGGACCCAGCCGGCGGTGGCTCCCAGCACCGTCGCCGAGGGGGGGCGGACCAGCAGGAAGGTGACGGCCTTGAGCAGGTCGCGCCCCTCGTAGACCAGGCCGAGCTCGAGCGCCCCGAGCCGCACGCCGGGGGCCGCGCCGAGCTGGAGCCAGCACGGGTTGTCGGTCCGCGACAGGTCGGTGTGGGCGGTGGCGCAGACGCCGGTGCCGACCGAGAGGTGCAGTACCGGGACGGGCGCGGGGCCCTGGGCCGGCGGGGCGGCGGGAGCGGCGGCGGCGGGCCGGGCGAGGCCCACCAGGAGCGCGGCCAGGGCGGGGAGGAGGCGCGGCATGGAGCGGCATCCTACCCCGTCCGCGGGCCGGTTCGGCCAGCGGCTTCGAGGCCTCGAACCCTTCGCCCGGCCCGGGGCTCACACCCCCCGCATGCCGATCTACGAGTACGCCTGCCCGACCTGCGACAAGACCTTCGAGGCCTTCATCCTCCGCAGGTCCGACGAGGGCGAGGTGGCCTGCCCCGGCTGCAGCAGCCGGTCGGTGAGCCGGGTCATGTCGCGCCCCGCCGCCCTCCGCGGCGGCGGAGGCGGCGACACCGGCTCGGCCGGGCCGTCCTGCGGCCCCGTCGGTTGAGCCATCTGATCGTCGCCCGGTCGGGCGACCCTGGAGCGCCGGCGCCACCTCCCGCCGCGGCCTGGCCGGCGCCGCGGGCCGGGCGCGGAGTGGAGCCCCCCTGGTGGGCGGGGTAGAGTGACGCCTCCGTGCGCCTCCCCCACCGAGCCACCGACTACACCCTCGAGTTCGTCGCCGAGGCCCTGGCCAAGGCCGGGGTCATCAGCGAGGACGCGCGCCGGACGGCGCTGGCGCGCGAGAACGTCCAGCGCGCCCGGGTGCTGCGCGAGCACGCCGCCCGCTCCGGCGGCCGCGGCCTGCGCCGCGCCGAGCTCTCCCCGGTGGAGCTGCTGGCCTCCTTCAAGTTCGTCGACCTCCGCCACGAGGCGGAGGTCGTCGACGAGGACAAGGCCACCCAGGCGGTGGCCCAGGCCACCGGGCTGCCCTACCGGAAGATCGACCCGCTCCGGCTCGACGCCCACCTCATCACCCGCACCCTCTCCCGCCCCTTCGCCCGCAAGCACGCCGTCATCCCCGTCGAGCGGCGGGGCGAGACGCTGGTGGTGGCGGCCGCCAACCCGTTCGACCGCGAGCTCTTCGAGAACCTGCGCGGCCTGACCGGCCAGGACATCGAGCCGGTGCTGGCGGCGCCGGCCGACATCCACCGCGCCATCGCCGAGGTCTACGGCTTCCGCGCCCAGATCTCCGAGGCGGTCACCCAGGTGACCGGCGGCGACGCCGTGGACGTGGGCAACCTGGAGCAGTTCGTCGACCTGGCCGGCATCGAGGCGCTGGAGGCCTCCAGCGAGCCCATCATCGCCGCCGTCGAGTACCTGCTCCACTACGCCTTCGAGCAGCGGGCCAGCGACATCCACCTGGAGCCGCGGCGCGAGGAGTCGATCATCCGCATGCGCATCGACGGGGTGCTCCACCCCATCCACCGCATCCCCAAGGCGGTGCACGGCGCCATCGCCAACCGCTTCAAGATCATGAGCCGGCTCGACATCGCCTCGCGCAAGCCGCAGGACGGGCGCATCCGCACCGCCCGCGGCGACGCCGAGATGGAGCTGCGCGTCTCCACCATCCCCACCACCTTCGGCGACAAGGTGGTGGTGCGCATCCTCGACCCCAACGTGCTGGTGCGCGACCTCTCCGAGCTGGGCTTCCTGCCGGAGGAGCGCGAGACCTTCGAGCGCTGGCTGGTGCGGCCCCACGGGCTGGTGGTGGTGACCGGCCCCACCGGCAGCGGGAAGACCACCACCCTCTACTCGGCGCTGCAGGCGCTCACCTCGCCCGAGGTGAACGTGACGACCATCGAGGACCCCATCGAGATGGTCCACGAGGACTTCAACCAGATCGCGGCCAACCCCAAGACCGGGACCAGCTTCGCCGACGCCCTGCGCCACGTGCTGCGGCAGGATCCGGACGTCATCATGGTGGGCGAGGTGCGCGACGCCGAGACCGCCTCGCAGGCGGTCCAGGCGGCGCTGACCGGCCACCTGGTGCTGACCACCCTCCACACCACCGACACCGTGGGGGCCATCGCGCGCCTGCGCGACCTGGGGGTGCCGAGCTTCCTCATCGCCGCCACGCTGACGGGCGTGGTGGCGCAGCGGCTGGTGCGCCAGGTCTGCCCGCTCTGCGCCGAGGACGTCCCGCTCACCGCCGACGAGGTGGCCGACCTGGGCGTGCCCCACCCGGAGGAGCACGCCGGCCGGCTCCTGGCGCGGCGCGGCCAGGGCTGCGCCAAGTGCCGCTACACCGGCTACTACGGCCGCACCGGCCTCTTCGAGATCCTGACCATCAACGGCCGGCTGCGCCACCTCATCGCCGAGGGGGCCACCCCGGAGGTGCTGGCGCGCACCGCGCGGCAGGACGGCCTGAAGAGCCTGCGCGAGCACGCCGTGCGCAAGGTGGCCTCCGGCGCCACCGCCTTCGAGGAGGCCATGCGCGCCACCGCCGACGTGGAGGGGACGCCATGAGCCTGGCCGCGGAGATCGGCGAGCTCTGGGCGGCCGGCTCGCCGCTCCTCTACCTGGTGACCGGCGAGGAGGAGCGGGCCGTCGCGCTCTGCCGCGCCGCCGCGGAGCGCTTCGACGCGCGCCTGGCCGTCTGGTCCTCCCGCAGCGGCCTGGTCTCGCTCGCCGTGGCCGCGCGGGATCCGGTGGCGGCCCTCGAGGCGGTGCTCCAGGCCCCGGCGCCGGTGCTGGCGGTGCTGCTCGACTACCACCTGGCGCTGCGCGACCCGGGCGTGGCCCGCGCCGTGCGAGACGCCCTGCCGCGCCTGGCCGCCGAGGGGCGCTGCCTGGTGGTGGTGGCCCCGCGCCTCGAGCTGCCGGACGGGCTCCAGGCCGAGGCGGCCGTGCTGCGGCTGCCGCTCCCGGTCGAGGGCGAGCTGGCCGGCGTGCTCGACGCGGCGCTGCAGGCGCACGCCAGCCCGCCGCCCTCCGCCGAGGCGCGCCACCGGGCCCTGCTGGCGGCGCGCGGCCTCACCGAGGGGCAGGCGCGGCGGGCCTTCACGCGGGCCCTGCGGCTCGACCCGGGGCTGGGCACCCAGGGCGAGCAGACCGTGCTGGCCGACAAGCGCCGGCTGCTGGCGCGCGACCTGGGGCTCGAGCTCGTGGACGCGCCCGAGACGGCCGACGACCTCGGCGGGCTCTCGGCCCTCAAGGCGTGGCTCGAGGAGCGGGCCCAGGCCTTCAGCCCGGACGCCGTGGCCTTCGGCCTGCCGGCACCGCGCGGCGTGCTCCTGGTGGGCGTGCAGGGCTGCGGCAAGTCGCTGGCGGCCAAGGCCGCGGCGGCCCGGCTGGGCCTGCCGCTGGTGCGGCTCGACCTGCCGCGGGTGCTGGGCCGGGAGGGGGCGGAGGAGAGCCTGGCCGCCGCACTCGAGGCGACCGAGGCCATCTCGCCGGTGGCGCTCTGGGTCGACGAGATCGAGAAGGGGTTCGCCGGCAGCGCCCCGGGGCAGGGGGGAGAGGCCCGGGCGGCGCGGCTGCTGGGGGCCTTCTCGACCTGGCTGCAGGAGCGGCGCGGCGCGGTCTTCGTGGTGGCCACCGCCAACGACGTGACCCGGCTGCCCCCAGAGCTGCTGCGGCGCGGCCGCTTCGACGAGCTCTTCTTCGTGGACCTGCCCGACCAGGAGGCGCGCCGGGAGATCCTCTCGCTCCACCTGCGCCGCCGCCAGCGCGACCCGGCCGCGCTGGACCTCACCGCCGTGGCCGCCCTCTGCGCCGACTACTCCGGCGCCGAGCTGGAGCAGGTGGTGGTGGGCGGGCTCCACCGGGCCTTCGCCCACGCGCGGGACGTGGAGACCGCCGACCTCCGGCGGGTGGCGCAGGACCTGGTGCCGCTCTTCAGGACCTACGAGGAGCAGGTCAAGGCGCTGCGCGAGTGGGCGCGCGGCCGCGCCCGGGTGGCGGGCCGCACCGGCGCGGTGGTGGACCTGTTCCGCCGCGCTCCCCAGCCCTGAGCGTCGCGGCGGCGCCGGGCGGCCGTGGCCACGGGCGAATTCTCACCGTGCGACCCATTTGGGGCGCGGTCAGGCGCGGCTCTTTGCCGTAGCAATGGTCGCCCACGGCAGCCGGCGCCGGAGCCCGCCTCGCCCCTCGTCCCGGGCGGCCGGGACGCCGGTGGCCGGCGCCGCCACGCACCAACCCCAGCACCACCCCGCGCCGCGCGCCGGCGCGCCGGAGGCCTCCGATGACCCGCGTCCATGCCGCGGCCCTGCTCGCCGCCGCCGCGCTCGCCGCCTGCAGCCGCGGCGACCCCAAGGCCGCTCGCCCGCGCCCGCCGCCGGCGGTCACGGTCGCCCCGGTGGGCGTGCGCGACGTGGCGGTGGAGATCCGGGCCCCCATCGACCTGCGCCCCCTCGCCCAGGCCGACGCCGGCGCCAAGACCCTCGGCTACCTGGACGCCGTGCTGGTGGACCGGGGCGACAAGGTGCGGCGCGGCCAGACCCTGGCCATCGTGCGCCCCTCCGACCTGCCGGACCAGCTCTCGTCCGCGCGCGGCGCGCTGGCCCAGGCGCAGGCGGCGGCCGCCCTGGCCCGCGCCAACCGGGAGCGGGCCGAGCGGCTGGCGCCGGGGGGCGTGGTCTCCCAGCAGGAGCTGCAGCAGAGCCAGACGGCGCTCGCCACCGCCGAGGCCACGCTGGCCTCGGCCCAGTCCAACGTGGACGCGCTGGGGACCCGGCTCGGCGAGCTCCGCATCGAGTCGCCGCTCGACGGCGTCGTCTCGGCGCGCCGCCTCGACCCGGGCGCCCTGGTCGGCCCCGCCTCGGGCAACGGGGTGGTGCTGACCGTGCAGCGGGTCGACGTCCTGCGCGCCTTCGTGCCGGTCAACGAGGCGGACGTGCCGCGCCTGCGGGTCGGCCAGGCGGCGCGCCTGGAGCTCGACGCCCTGCCCGGCGAGGCCATCATGGGCAAGGTGGTGCGCGTCGCCCCCGGCTTCGATCCGCTGACCCGGACGGTGGACGCGGAGGTCCAGGTGGCCAACGGCGAGGGGCGGCTGCGGCCGGGCATGTACGGGCGCGCCGCCATCGTCACCGACGTGCACCGCGACGCGCTGGTGGTCCCGGCCACGGCGGCGCAGCTCAGCGGCGGGCGGACCTTCACCTTCGTGGTGAGGGGCGACAAGGTGGCCAGGGTGGCCCTGAAGCTGGGCGTCGACGGCGGCGACTGGCTGGAGGTCGTGGAGGGGCTGGCCAGGGGCGACGAGATCGTGACCGCCGGCGCGGACGTGCTGGCCGACGGCGCCACCATCCGCGCCGTCCGCGGCGCCGACCCGTTCACCGGCGCCCCCGCCGGGCCGCCGCCGCCCCCGCCCGCGCCGCGGCCGTGATCCGCGCCCTCGAGGAAAGGAGGCCGACGCCATGTGGCTGACCCGTCTCGCCCTGAAGAACCCCGTCTTCATCCTGATGATGTCGCTCATGACGATCGCCCTGGGCTGGGTGTCGCTGACGCGGCTCTCGGTGGACCTCTTCCCGCAGATCGACATCCCCATCGTCCGGGTGGCCACCTTCTACACGGGGGCCGGGCCCATCGACATCGAGAAGTCGATCACCATGCCCATCGAGCGGGCCGTCTCGGCCTCGCCGGGGGTGGACCGCGTGGAGAGCGTGTCGAAGCAGGGCTTCTCGGCGGTCTCGGTCTGGTTCCAGTACGGCACCAACCTCGACAACGCCCAGTTCGAGGTGTCGCAGCGGGTGGCCCAGATCCTCAACACCCTCCCGCCGGGCATCCAGCAGCCGTTCGTCATCAAGTTCGACGTCACCAACATCCCGGTGGTGCAGGTCGCCATGAGCGGGGAGGGGCTGGACGAGAAGCAGCTCTACGACCTGGCCTACAACGTCATCGAGCCGCAGCTGGAGCGCGTGGCCGGGGTGGCCAGCGCCAGCGTGGGCGGCGGCAAGGTCCGCGAGATCGAGGTCATGGTGCGGAGCGACGCCCTGCGGGCCCGCGGGCTGGGCGTCCTCGACGTGGTCAACGCGGTGCGCAGCTCCAACCTCTTCCTCCCGTCCGGAAACCTGCGCGCCGGCACGGTCGACTACAACGTCTTCTCCAACACCTCCTTCGGCCAGGCGCGCCCCATCCGCGACGTGGTGGTCCGGCCGGGCGGCGGCGACGTGGCGCCGGTGCGGGTGCGCGACGTGGCCGACGTCCAGGACGCCACCGCGGACCAGACCGAGATCGTGCGCATCAACGGCGAGCGCGGCGTCTTCTTCCGCGTCCTCAAGCAGCCGGGGGCCAACACCGTCAAGGTGGTCGACGCGGTGCGGGCCGCCATCGCCGGGCTGCGCGGCGTCCCGCCCAACGTCAAGCTGGCCATCTCCTTCGACCAGTCGTCCTACATCCGGGCCGCCATCGGCTCCCTGGAGCACGAGGCGCTCTTCGGCGGGCTGCTGGCGGTGGGGGTGATCCTGCTCTTCCTGGTCTCGCTGGCGGCCACCGGGATCATCGCCGTGGCCATCCCGCTCTCCATCGTGGCGACCTTCATCCTGCTCTACTTCACCGGGCAGACGCTCAACGTGTTCACCCTGGGCGGGCTGGCGCTGGGGGTGGGCCGGCTGGTCGACGACTCCATCGTGGAGCTGGAGAACATCCACCGCCACCTCGCCAGGGGGCAGGACCGGCGCACCGCGGTGCTGGAGGCGGCGCAGGAGGTGGCCATGCCCATCTTCGTCTCCACCGTCACCACCATCGTGGTCTTCTTCCCGGTGGTCTTCCTGTCGGGAGTGGCCCGCAACCTCTTCCTGCCCCTGGCCCTGACCATCGCCTTCTCGCTCATCATGAGCTTCCTGGTCTCGCGCACCGTGACCCCGCTGCTCTGCCTCAGGTACCTCAGGGCGGATCCGCCCGGGACCGGTCACCCGGCCGCCGCCTGGATCACCCGCCGCTTCGACGCGCTCGACGAGGCCTACGCCGGCGCGCTGCGCTGGGTGCTGGCGCGGCGCGCCAAGGTCATCGCCGGCATCTTCGTGGTCTTCCTGGCCTCGCTCTTCCTGAAGCGCCTCATCGGCACCGAGTTCTTCCCGGAGACCGACGAGAGCCAGTTCTCCATGAGCTACAAGACCCCCATCGGCACCCGGGTCGAGAAGACCGAGCTCGTCACGGCCCGGCTGGAGCGGGTGGTGATGGAGGCGCTGGCCCGGGACCGGGCCTCCGGCGGCGGCCCGGTGGTGAAGACCCTGATCTCCGACACCGGCCTGCCGGGCGGCCGCACCGCCCTCTTCACCAGCAACACCGGCCCCCACACCGGCAACCTGGGCGTCAACCTGGTGCCCTACACGAGCCGCGGCGTGACGGACCAGCGGGCGGCCGACGAGGTCCGCGCCGCCGTCCGCGACGAGTTCCCGGGGACGCAGATCTACTTCTTCGTGGGCGGCATCGTGAAGCGCATCCTCAACTTCGGGTCGGCCGCCCCCATCGACGTGGAGATCGTCGGCTACGACCTGGACGCCGGCGGCGCCTACGCCAAGCAGCTCCTGGCCCGGCTGCGGACCCTGACCGACCCCTCCGGCCGGCCCTACCTCACCGACCTGCAGGTCTCGCGCGAGGAGAACTACCCGGAGCTGGACGTCCAGGTGGACCGCGAGAAGGCCGGCGTCCTCGGCCTCACCGAGCAGCAGGTGGCCCAGACGGTGCTGACCAGCCTGTCCGGCTCCAACCAGTTCGCCCCCATCCCCTACATCGACGACAAGACGGGCAACCAGTACAACATCAACGTCCGGCTGGGCGACCGGTGGCGGCGCCACGTCCAGGACCTCTCCGAGGTGTTCATCAAGGCGCCCTCGGGCCAGCTCGTCAACCTGGCCAACATCGCCAGGGTGCGGCGCGGCGCCGGCCCGGTCATGGTCAACCGGAAGTACCTGCAGCGCATCGTGGACCTGACCGCCAACGTGGCCCCGGGCCAGGACCTGGGCGGCGCCAGCGACGCCGTCCAGCGGGCGGTGGAGCAGCTCCCCGCCCCGGACGGCTTCACCGTCCGGCTCGGCGGGCAGACCCAGGCGCAGCGCGAGGCCTTCTCCGGGCTGATCTTCGCCGCCGTCATGGCCATCGCGCTGGTCTACATGATCCTGGCGTCGCAGTTCCGCTCCCTGGTGGACCCGCTGGTCATCATGTTCTCGGTGCCGCTCGGCATCAGCGGCGTCTACGCCGCCCTCTACCTGACCGGGACCTCCCTCTCGGTGAACAGCTTCATGGGCATCATCATGATGGTGGGCATCGTGGTCTCCAACGGCGTGCTGCTGGTGGACTTCGCCCGCGTGCTGCAGGCGCGCGGCCAGCCGCTCCTGGAGGCCACCGTGCAGGCCGGCAAGACGCGGCTCCGCCCCATCCTCATGACCACCATCGCCACCATCGTCGGCCTCATCCCCATGGCGCTGGGCATCGGGGAGGGGAGCGAGACCAACCTGCCGCTGGCCCGCGCCGTCATCGGCGGGCTGACGGTCTCCACCGTCTTCACCCTCTTCCTCATCCCCGCGCTCTACACGCTGCTCGAGCGCTTCTCGCCCCGCGGGCCCGAGGCGGGCGCGGACGGCGCCGCGCCGGCGGCGGAGGTGGGGCCGTGAGCCGCCCGGTCGCGAGGCGGGCCGTGCAGGCGCAGGCGCTGGCCAT
>JAJYAW010000046.1 GCA_021779335.1 Myxococcales bacterium
GCCCAGGCCTCGAGCGCGCCGACCCAGCCGCGGCCGGAGCGGCCGGAGCTGATCCTCGACGAGGCGGCGCTCGGCGAGGCGGCCCGGACGCTCTCGGCGGCCCCGGCGCTGGGGCTCCTGGTCGTGGGGGCCGGCGCGGCGCCACGCACCGATCCGGTGGTGGGGCTCGCGCTGGCCGGGGCCGGGCGGGCCTTCTACCTGCCGCTCGCCCACCGCTACCTGGGCGCGCCGCCGGCGCCTCCGGCCGAGGCGGTGCGGCGGGCGCTGGCGCCGCTGCTCTCCGGGCCGAGGCCGGTCCACGTGCACGACCGGAAGGCGGCCATGCACGCCCTGGCGCGCCTCGGGCTCTCGCT
Source organism: Myxococcales bacterium (assembly GCA_021779335.1). Taxonomy (GTDB): domain Bacteria; phylum Myxococcota; class Myxococcia; order Myxococcales; family Anaeromyxobacteraceae; genus JADKCZ01. The sequence goes on from JAJYAW010000046.1 coordinate 354, forward strand.
GGCGGCGCCCGGCGAGGACACCGACCTGCTCTCCAGGCTGCTCACGCCCACCCGGCGCGAGCACGCGCTGCAGGACGTGGCGCGGGAGCGCGGCCGGGTGGAGCTGCCGGCCGACCCGACCGCCGAGGAGCGGAAGGGCGAGCCGGGGCGGGAGGGGGCCGCGGTGGAGCGGATCGCCGCCTGGGCCGCGCCGTCGGCGGCCGCCCTGCCGGACCTGGCGGCGGCGCTGCTGTCCGCCGCGCAGGCGGCCGGCCTGGGCCGGCTGGTGGACGAGGTGGAGCGGCCGCTGCTCCCCATCCTCTGGGAGATGGAGCGCGACGGCATCGCGGTGGACCGCGCGGCCATGGCGGACATGAGCGCCGAGTTCGGCGCGGCCATGACCGACCTCGTGACCCGCATGGAGGCCGCGGCCGGCCACCCCTTCAACGTGGCCTCCACCCGCGAGCTGGCGCGCGTGCTGTTCGAGGAGCTGCACCTCCCCGTGGTCAAGAAGCTCAAGACCGGCCCCTCCACGGACGTGGAGGTCCTGGAGAAGCTGGCCGAGCAGCACCCGCTGCCGCGGCTGGTGCTGGAGCACCGCTCGCTCTCCAAGCTCAAGGGCACCTACGTGGACGCCCTGCCGCTGCTCATCGACCCGGCCGACGGGCGGCTCCACACCACCTTCCACCAGGCCGGCGCCGCCACCGGGCGGCTCTCCTCCACCGACCCGAACCTGCAGAACATCCCGGTGCGGACCGAGCTGTCGCGCCGCATCCGCGCCGCCTTCGTGGCGCCGCCGGGGCGCCGCCTCGTCTCGGCCGACTACTCCCAGATCGAGCTGCGCATCCTGGCCCACTACTCGGGCGATCCGGCGCTGCTGGAGTCCTTCCGCACCGGCGAGGACGTCCACACCCGCACCGCCGCCGAGACCTACGGCGTGGCGCCCGAGGCGGTCACGCCGGAGATGCGGCGGGTGGCCAAGATGCTCAACTTCGGCATCGCCTACGGCCTGTCGGCCTTCGGCCTGTCGCAGCGGCTCGACCTGCCGCCGCGCGAGGGGCAGGCCATCATCGACCGCTACTTCGCCCGCTACGCCGGGGTGAAGCGCTGGCTCGGCGAGATCGTGGCCCAGGCCCGGCGGGAGGGGGAGGTCCGCACCGTCTACGGCCGGGTGCGCCCCATGCTGGAGATCTCGGCCCGCAACCCCGCCCTCCGGCAGGGGGCGGAGCGGACCGCCATCAACACGCCCATCCAGGGGACGGCGGCCGACCTGGTCAAGGTGGCCATGCTCCGGGTCCACGCCGCGCTGGCGCGCGAGCGGCTCGACGCCCGCATGCTGCTGCAGGTCCACGACGAGCTCGTGGTGGAGGCGGCGGAGCGGGCGGTGGAGCCGGTGGCGGCGCTCCTCAAGCGGGAGATGGAGGCGGTGGAGGGGCTCACGGTGCCGCTGGTCGTGGAGGTGGGGCACGGCCGGAGCTGGGCCGAGGCGCACTAGACGGGCCCGCGGGGCGGTCCGCGGAGCGGGTGCGGCCCGCCGCTCAGCCCTCGTCGGCCGAGAGCCGCTTGCGCGCCGCCGCGAAGGGGATGGCCTCCTCGCGGACCGGCTCCCGGAAGGCCTCCAGCAGCTTGAGGTGGCTCTCCACCAGCGTCTTGACGCCGGCCTCGAACTGGATGCGCTGCCGCTTCAGCTCGTTGACGTCGTCCACGATCTTGAGGAAGCGTCCGTGGGCCGACTGGACGATCTTCTCGGCCTGGAGCTCGGCGTCGGCCATGGTGATCTCGGCCTCCTTGCGGGCCGCCTCGCGGATCTCCTCGGAGGCCTTCTGGGCGGCCACCAGCGTCTCCTGCAGGGCGCGCTCGCGGCCGCGGTGCTCGGCGAGCTCGTCGTCCTTGCGCTGGCCGGCCTCGCGGAGCGCCGTCACCTCGCGGATGAGCCCCTCGAACTCGCTGGCCACGAGGGAGAGGAAGGCCTCCACCTCCTCGCCGTCGAGGCCGCGGAAGGTCCGGCGGAACTGCTTCTGGGTGATGTCGAGGGGGGTGATGTTCATGGCTGGCTCCGAGGCCCCCGATGATACGCCCGGCCCGGGGGCTGTCCATTCCGGGGCCGGGGGACCGCGGCCGGCGCGGCCCCTGGCGGAGAGGGGAAGGAGCCGCCCACCGACGAGGCGCACGGCGCCGGCTCCGGGCGCGCGCCGCCGGGCCGGGGCTCGGGTCCGGCGGGCTCCGCTTGGCGCTTGCCGCAGGGGAGGGTTCCCCATAGGCTGCCGGCGCACCCACACGCAGAGAGGACCTCGATGCCGCTCCCCACCTGGTGGACGCAGAATGGCTGGTTGCGCTGGACCGCGAGCGGCCTCCTCGGCCTCTTCGTGGTCATGGTCCTGTGGCCCTTCTACCCGGTGCCGACCGGGAGCCGCGGGGTGGTGACCCAGTTCGGCAAGATCGTCGGCATCGAGGGGGAGGGCCTGGCCATCCTCCCGCCCTGGCAGAAGCTCTCCAACTTCAGCATCCGCGCCGAGAAGGCCGACATCGAGAACGCCGAGGGCAGCACGAGCGACACCCAGCCCGTCAAGGTCAGCATGACGGTGCGCTACAGCATCGCCACCGACCGGGTGGCCGAGGTGTTCGAGAAGTACTCCCACGACGGCAACCTGTCCTCCTACGTCCAGACGGCCACCCAGGAGATCTTCAAGGCGGTCACGGCCAAGTACACCGCGCCCGACCTCATCGCCCACCGCGCCAAGGTCTCCGCGGACATCAACGCGGCGCTGCGGGACAAGCTGGCGCTCTACGGCGCGCAGGTCATCAACATCGACATGCGCAACTTCGCCTTCTCCGACTCCTACATGCACGCCATCAACGAGAAGGTGACCCAGGAGCAGCTCCGCCTGGCCGCCGAGAACAAGCTCAAGACCGTGGAGGCCGAGCAGAAGCAGAAGGTGGCCGTCGCCGAGGCCGAGGCGGCCGCGCGGAAGGCGCAGGCGGACGGCGAGGCCTACGCCAACCTGACCATCGCCAAGGCGCAGGCCGAGGCGCTCCGCATCCAGAACGCGGCCCTGGCTCAGAACAAGGACGTCCTCGAGCTCCGCCGCATCGAGGTCGAGCACGTCAAGGCGGAGAAGTGGAACGGGGCGCTGCCGACCTCCATCTACGCCGGCGCCCCCATCCCTTTCATGAGCGTCGGCCCGGCGCGATAGGCGCGGGGCGGGCCGAGTCCCCTCCCTTCGTCGCCTCGGGGACCTCCGAGCTGCCGCCACGGGGTCCGCGACGAGCCGCCGGCTTGACCTGAACGGCCGTCCAGGCATACTGGCCGGCGTGACGCCCCGCCTCATCTCCAACCCGCCCAACCCGTGGCGCTCCGAGCACGTCGAGTGGCTCGAGCCGCAGCCGGCCCGCCTGGAGATCCTCGCCGACGCCACCCGCGAGATCCTCTCCCGCAACGACAGCCCGGACGTCGGCTTCGGGTGGAGCGTCAACCCCTACCGCGGCTGCCTCCACGCCTGCGCCTACTGCTACGCGCGCGCCTTCCACGAGTACCTGGGCTTCGGCGCCGGCACCGACTTCGAGACCAGGCTGGTGGTGAAGCTGCGCGCGCCGGAGCTGCTCCGCGCCGCCTTCGAGAGGCCGGGCTGGAGCGGCGAGACGGTGGCCTTCTCCGGCGCCACCGACGCCTGGCAGCCGCTGGAGGCCGCCTACCGGCTGACCCGCCGCTGCCTGGAGGTCTGCGTCGAGTACCGCAACCCGGTCGCCATCGTGACCAAGGGGGCGCTGCTCGAGCGGGACCTGGACCTCCTCGTCGCGCTGCGCGACCGGGCCCGCCTGGGCGTGGCGGTCAGCCTCCCGTACGCCGACGACGCGCTGGCCCGGAGGCTCGAGCCGGGCGCCTCCTCGCCGTCGCGCCGGCTGCGGCTCATCGCCCGCCTCGCCGAGGCCGGGCTCGCGCCCGCCGTGCTGGTGGCGCCGGTCATCCCGGGGCTGGACGACGAGCTCCCCCGCGTCCTCGAGGCGGCGCGCAGCGCCGGCGCGGCGCGGGCGGGGTGGCAGCTCCTGCGCCTGCCCGGCCCGGTCGCCCCGGTCTTCGAGGCGCGGCTCAGGGAGGCCCTGCCGGAGCGGGCCGAGCGGATCCTGCACCTCATCCGCGAGACCCGCGGCGGCGCGCTCACCGACGACCGGTTGGGCCGCCGGATGCGCGGCGTCGGCGCCTATGCGGCCACCATCGCCGCCCTGTTCCGCGCCAGCTGCGAGCGGCTCGGGTACGCCGACGCCCCGCTCGAGGAGCCGGAGCGCGCGAGCTCCACCTTCTGCCGCTCGGGCCGCGGCGCGCAGCTGGCGCTCCTGTGAGGTGCGGCGCGCCCCCGGTGGCCCCGCGGTCGGCGCGACGGGCGCCCTCGCCTATCCGCCGCCTCCATCCCGCGTCGCCACGAGCCGCTCGATCCGCCGGTCCGGCACGATCCAGGCGACGGCCACCAGGACGAACAGGAGATCGGCCATCCAGGTCCGGACGAAGGCCAGCGCGATGGCCATGACGTAGAGGACCGGCGAGAGCTTCCCCTTGAGGTCCCTGCCGATCGCCATCGCCAGGATCGAGGCCTGGCCCTGGGTCCGGATGATGGCGTGCTGCAGGATCCAGTAGGCGAGCGCCGCCATGAACAGGACCACCCCGTACAGCGCGGTGGGCACGGGCGAGAAGTGGTTCTCTCCCATCCAGCCGGTCACGAACGGGAAGAGCGACAGCCAGAACAGCAGGTGCAGGTTGGCCCAGAGCATCGAGCCGCTCACGTGCTGCACGCTGTGGAGCAGGTGGTGATGGTTGTTCCAGTAGATCCCGACGTAGACGAAGCTCAGGACGTAGCTGAAGAAGACCGGCAGCAGCGGCGCCAGGGCGGACGGGTGGGCGCCGCGGGGGACCTTCAGCTCCAGCACCATGATGGTGATGATGATGGCGATGACCCCATCGCTGAACGCCTCGAGCCGTCCCTTGCCCATGACGCTCTCCGGTGGTGCCGCTACCCGGCCTCCGGCGCCTCCGGCACCGGCTCGTCGGGCAGCTCCGGCGCGGGGCCGCCGGCCAGGCCGAGCCGGCCGGCGAGGGGGCGCTGGGCCGCGATGACCAGCGCCACCAGCTCCGGCAGGGCCATCCCCACCAGCTCGGCCCCGCGCCGGATCTCCCCGCGATCGACCGCCCGGGCGAAGGCCTTGTCCTTCATCTTCTTCAGCACCGACTCGACCGGCAGGTCGAGCACGCTCCTCGACGGACGCACCAGGGCGCAGGCGCCCACGAAGCCGGAGAGCTCGTCGGCCGCCACGATGGCCCGCTCCAGCGGGGCCTCGGGCTGGATGCCGGTGTAGGAGGCGTGGGCGCCGACGCCCCGGATGATCGGCTCGGGCCAGCCGCGCTGGCGCAGGACCTCCATGCCCCGCCAGGCGTGGTCCTCGGCGGTGGGGAAGCGCTCGTAGTCGAAGTCGTGGAGCAGCCCGACCAGCCCCCAGGTCAGGAGCTCGGCGCCTTCGACCACTCCGGCCCGGCGGGCCAGGGCGCGCATCGAGGCCTCCACCGAGAGGCCGTGGCGGCGCAGGGCGGCGGTCCTGGTGAACTCGCAGAGCAGGGTCCAGGCGGCGGCGCGGGTGGGCACGGTCATGGGGAGATCCTAGCCGTGACGGCTCACCACGTCACCGGCTGCCGAGGAGGGTCCTCCGCTCCGCCGCCGTCCTCCCCGCCGATCGCCTCGGCGCAGGTCCACCTCACGACCCGCGCCGCTGGTCGAGCTGCGCGCGCAGCCGCTCCTCCCGGGCGCGCAGCTCCGGCGTGAGCGCCTCGCCGAAGTCGTCGGCCGCGAAGAGCGGGCGCAGCTCGAGGATCCCCTCCTCGCCGGGCATGGGCTCGGGGCAGCGCCGCGCCCACTCGAGGGCCTCATCCATGCTCTTCACCTGCCACAGCCAGAAGCCTGCGATGAGCTCCTTGGTCTCGGCGAAGGGGCCATCGACGACGGTCTTCTTGCCGCCGGAGAAGATCACGCGCTTGCCCCTGGAGCTCGGGTGGAGCCCCTCGCCCGCGACCATCACACCCGCCTTGAGCAGCTCCTCGTTGAACTTCCCCATGTCGGCGAGGAGCCGCTCGCTCGGCATGCCCCCCGCCTCGGTGCCCCTCGTCGCCTTCACGATCACCATGATCCGCATCGCGCTCGCTCCCTTCGTCTGGGCGGCCTCGCGCTCGGGCCGCTGCTTCCGGTGCAGGTCCATCAGGCGACGAACGAGCCCGGGCCGGTTCGACGCGCCCCGCCAACATTCTTCGCGCCGGGCGCGCGATCGACCGAAAGTTGGGACCGCTCGGGCTCTTGCGGGGCTCGCGGCTGGCCGGCAGCTGCTTCAGCCGGCGCTCGCCGTGCCGATGACCTGCCCCTCTCCAGTGCGCCTCCGAAGCTGGAATCATTGGCGATTCCTCGCCACGTCCCCACACTCCCGAGCTCCAGCGCGAGCGTCGGGCCCCAGCCTTGCACGCTCCACCCCTCAGGTGGACTCCAACGGCCCCGACGCGAGGCGTGCTGGCGGTCCTGCTCGCCGGCTTCCTGGCGGAGGCGGGCCCCGCGGGGCCTCGAGTGGGCTCGCGTCGCCGGCTTCACTGCCAGGAAGGTCCCTGGTCCGCCCGAACCCGGCGTCCGCCCACGGCCGCCTCGCCGGCGTTCGCGAACGTTCGCTGCGTGCGGGCCGCGCCCCGGAGCTGGCCGGCGCGCGCGAGTTGGGGCCTCCCCCCAGGTCTCGTGGCGGGCGTGCGTCGGCGAGCGTAGGGTGGAGACATCACCCCGAGCCGTGCTCCGGGGGCCGAGGTCCGATCGAGTCGTGACGACCCTGAGAATCGTGCACCGAGGCGACGCCGACGCAGGGCTCAGCGGGACCCTGCTCTTCGGCGTGCTGTGGGACGCGCTGGCCGACCTGCTGGGGACCTCGGCCACGGCGGTGGTCCTGCGCCGCGCCGCCCGCCGCGCAGCCTCCAGCGGCGAGCTGCTCGGCACCGTGGCCATCGAGCGGGTGGACGAGGAGTTCGGGTACGTCATCCCGCAGTCCTTCAACAGGGCCGCCGGCGCGCCGGTGGCCCTGCGCTCCCTGGCCGTCCAGCTCCTGCCGCTGCTCCGCGAGTCGACCGGCGAGGTGGCGGTGCGCCACCTGGCGCGGATCCCCGAGCTGCGCCGGTTCCTCCCGCTGACGGAAGCCGCTTGACGAGCGGCCGCGAGACGACCCTGGAGCGGCTCACGACCGGGAGCGCCCCCCTGGACGAGATCCTCGGCGGCGGGCTGCCGTTCCTCTCCACGACCATGGTGGCCGGCGAGCCCGGCGCGGGCAAGACGCTCTTCGCGCTGCAGCTGCTCTTCCACCAGGCGCGGCTGGGCCGGAGGGGGCTCTACCTCACCACGCTCTCGGAGCCCGCGCCGAAGCTGCTCCGCTACATGCAGCAGTTCTCCTTCTTCGACCAGGAGGCCCTCGGCCGCCTGGTGACCTTCGCGGACCTGGGCTCGGTGGTGCGGGGCCGCAGCGCCGAGGACGCGCTGCAGGTCATCGGCGAGCGGGTCGAGCGCGAGGAGCCGGCCGTCGTGGTCATCGACAGCTTCAAGGCCCTGCGGGACTTCTTCCACGACACCGGGTCGTACCGGACCTTCGTCTACGACCTGGCGGTCCACCTGGCGGGGTGGGGCGCCTCCACCCTCCTGGTCGGCGAGTACGAGGCCGCGGACCTGGTCACCCTGCCCGAGTTCGCCGTCGCCGACGGCATCCTCCGCTTCGGCAGCGAGCGCGACGAGCTCACCTCGGTGAGGGTCTTCGAGGCCCTCAAGCTGCGCGGCGCCGCCTTGGTGTCGGGCCGCCACTTCTTCGAGATCGGCCCCGGCGGGCTCACCTTCTACCCCCGGGTCCGGAGCCCTGACGCCCGAGGCGACGGGCCGGCGGGGGCGATCGCCTCCTTCGGCGAGCGCGCCTCGACCGGGCTCCCCGGGCTCGACGAGATGCTCGGCGGCGGCCTGCCGCGCAGCAGCTCGACGGTCGTCCAGGGCGCCACCGGCACCGGGAAGACCGTGCTCGGGCTCCACTTCCTCATGGAGGGCGCCCGGCGGGGCGAGCCCGCCGTCCACTTCACCCTGGAGGAGACGGCCGACCAGCTCCGGGGCATCGCCCGGGGCTTCGGGTGGGACCTGGCCGAGCTGGAGCGCCGCGGACTCTTCACCTTCTCCTACACCTCGCCGGTGGAGCTCTCCACCGACGCCTACCTCGAGCGGGCCCGCCAGCAGGTGGTCCAGCTCGGGGCCCGGCGGGCCGTGCTCGACAGCCTGACCTCCATGCAGCTCGGCGTCGCCTCCCAGCGCCGCTTCAAGGAGCTGGTCTATGCCATGACCAAGCACTTCCGCGCGCTCGGCGTGACCTTCAACCTGAACATGGAGGTGGCCGAGCTGCTCGGCTCCGCCCAGCTCTCGGGCCACGGCGTCTCGTTCGCCGCCGACAACGTGATCCAGCTCCGCTACGTCGAGCAGGGGGGGCGCCTCGACCGGGGCGTCTCGGTGCTCAAGGCCCGCGGCGTCCGGCACGCCACCGACGTCCGCAGGCTGGCCGTGACCGAGCGCGGCGCCGAGGTCGGCGCGCCGTTCGAGGGGCTGCGCGGCGTGCTGACCGGCCTGCCCACCCCCCTGGCCGCCGGCCCCACCTGAGCGCCGGGGCGGCCTCCGGCTCGACGCGGTCGTCCCGCTGGGTCGTGCCCCCTCGGGACCCTGCGCCGCCGACGCCGCCGGGCCTATCCGGCGGGGCGCAGCGCCCACCCTGTGAGAAGCAGGAGCACGCCATGATGACCCCACGCCTCGCCGCCGCCCTCGCCGCCGCCCTCGCCCTCCTCGTGGCCCCGCCCGCCAGGGCCGAGGGTTCGCCACAGGTCGAAGGCGCCGCGGCTGTCCTGAAGGACGCGGCCGGCCACGAGGTCGGCAAGGCCACCTTCGAGCCGACCGCGGGCGGCGTGACCATGATGGTCCGCGTGACGGGGCTCAAGCCGGGGCTCCACGGGATCCACGTCCACGCCGAGGGGAGGTGCGACGCGCCGGGCTTCATGACCGCCGGAGGGCACTTCAACCCGACCGGGAGGATGCACGGGCTCGACAGCCCGATGGGCCACCACGCCGGCGACCTCCCCAACCTGCGGGTCGGGCCCGACGGCAAGGGCGAGCTCTCCGCGACCCTGGCCGGCGTCACGCTCGCGGAGGGCAAGGATTCGCTCTTCCACCAGGGCGGCACGGCCCTCGTGATCCACGCCGATCAGGACGACGAGAAGACCGATCCGGCCGGCAACGCGGGGACGCGCGTCGCCTGCGGGGTCATCCACCGCGGGACGTGACGGTCGCGGGCGCTCAGCGCGCCTCGGGGCGCGAGTAGCCGTAGCCGCCGGTCTCGATGGCCACCACCTTGCCGTGCTCGAAGGAGAGCCGGCGCACCAGGGCCTGCGGGCCGAGGTCGTAGGTCCAGATCTCGACGAGCTCGGTGACGGTGGCGCCCTCGAAGGTCGCGCCGCCGGCGGTGGTCGCCCCGGCCGAGCGCGCCACCACCCGGGCGTCCCGGAGGGCCGGCTCCCCGCAGCGCGCCAGCACGTCGAAGGTGGAGTCGCCCACGTGGAAGGCGAGCTGGTCGCAGCGGGCCCGCGGGATGGCGGGCGCCTCGGCCGGCGCGCCGAGATCGTAGCCGTAGCTGCCGCGCTCCACCGCCCGGATCCGGCCGCCCTCGAGCGTGACGTACTGCACGAAGGCGCGCGGGCCGAAGTTGTAGGTCCAGCGCTCCACCGTGACCACGGTGGAGCGCCCGCCCAGCGTGCGCCCGGCGGCGTCGACCTGGGTCCGCGACCGCTCCTCCTCCTGGGCCTCGCGCAGGGTCGGCTGGCCGCACTTGCCGAGCAGGTCGAGCTTGGAGTCTCCCACCGAGACGATCCCGCCCTCGCAGCGGAGCGAGTCGGCGCGGGCGGCGGCCGGGAGGAGCAGCGCGGCGGCGAGCAGCAGGCGGGGCAGGCGGTCCATGCGGTCTCCAGGTGGGGCATTACTCCGGACGGCCAGCCCCGGGACAGTCTAGCCCGTGGGACGGCGGCGCGGTGCCCCCGGCGAGCCCGCGCTTCCGCCGAGCCTCCTCGGCCCGCAGCACGAAGGCCCGGGCCTCCCAGAGCCAGTCCAGGCGCTGGCGTGCGGTGAGGCGAAGCCACGCCTGGCGCTGCGCCCGCTCGTGGTCCGCCCAGCCGGAGGGGCGCTGCGAGTCAGCCATCCTTCTGCTCCAGCGCGATGGCCTCGAGCGCCCGGACGTCCTCCAGGTCCCTGGGCCGCCCGGCGGCGCGCTTGAGGGCGACGAGGTCCGCGAGGCCCGCCACCGGGACCTGGACCGCGCCGAGGTCGGCGACCAGGGCGCGGGACCAGGCGGCCTCGAAGGGAAACGGCTCCTCGACGAAGAGGTCGATCTCGGTGGCCGGGTGCTCGGGGCTCCAGAGCGAGAAGACCGTGAGTCCCTTCTCCTCGATCCAGCGCCGCCGCGCCTCGGGGTCGGCGAAGAGCAGGCCGCTCACGGGCGCCCGCGGCCGATAGCCGAGGCTCGCCAGGGCGCCGATGGCCGCCCGGGCGTTCCCCGGATCGAGCGCCACCACGAGATCGAGGTCGGCCGTGAAGCGCGGATGGCCGTGCAGCACGACCGCGACCCCGCCGACCACGAGGTAGCGGACGCCCGCCCCCTGGAGGGCGGCGAAGACGAGGTCGAAGTCGCCCGCGCTCACCTGGACAGCGTAGCAGAGGGCGCCGGACCCCGCGAAGGCGCGCGGCCGGTCGTGCCGCCCGGGACCGGGGGACCGTGGCGGGGCCCCGTGCTATCTTCCGCCCCCCGATGCCGTTCTCCGAGGTCAAGGCGCAGGATCGCGCCACCGGGTCGCTCCGCGCGGCGCTCGCGCGCGGCACCCTCCACCACGCCTACCTGTTCGGCGGCCCCGCCGGGGTGGGGAAGGGGACGACCGCGCGGCTGCTGGCCCAGGCGGTCAACTGCGAGGGCGGCGAGCCCGGGCCGAACGGCTGGCGCGCGGACCCCTGCGGCGCCTGCGGGCCGTGCCGCAAGATCGAGAAGGGCACCCACCCGGACGTCCTGCTCCTGGCCGAGGAGCGGGTCATGGCCAAGGCGGGCCGCTGGGAGCCGGAGGGCGGCCGCACCCCCTCGCGCGACATCGTGGTGGCCCAGATCCGCGACCTCACCGACCACCGGCTCTCGCTGCGGCTCTTCGAGGGGCGGCGGCGCGTCATCGTCATCGACCCGGCCGACGCCCTCAACGCGCAGGCGCAGAACGCCCTCCTGAAGACGCTGGAGGAGCCGCCGGAGGACACCACGCTGGTGCTGGTGTCGGCCACGCCGGACGAGCTCCTGCCGACCATCCGCAGCCGCTGCCTGCGGGTCCCCTTCGGCCCGCTGCCGTCCGCGCTGGTCGAGGAGATCCTGCTGGCCGAGCTGGCCGAGGCGCCCGGCGCCGCGGAGGGCGGCCGCAAGCGGGCGCGGCCGGCCGCCGCCGAGGAG
>JAJYAW010000516.1 GCA_021779335.1 Myxococcales bacterium
GGCGGCGCCCCGGTGTATGCTCCCCGCGTGACGCCCCTGGTGCTGATCGTCGACGACGAGCGCCCCAACCTCGAGTCGCTGGAGAAGATCTTCGCCCGCGAGGGCTGGCGCGTGGCGCTGGCGGCCGCCGGCGCCGAGGCGCTCGAGGCGCTGCGCCGCGAGCGACCCTCGGTGGTGGTCACCGACCTCATGATGCCCGGCATGGGCGGCGACTCGCTGCTCCGGGCCGTCAAGACGATCGCGCCGGAGACCGAGGTGCTCCTCATGACGGCCCACGGCACGGTGGAGTCGGCGGTCTCGGCCATGAAGGACGGCGCCTACGACTTCGTGCTCAAGCCGCTGAAGCGCCAGGCGGTGGTGAAGAGCGTGCGCCAGGCCCTGGAGAAGGCCTCGCTGGTGGCCGAGAACCGCGCCCTCAGGGCCCGGCTGGCCGAGCTCACGCCGGGCGGGGCGGGCGGGCTGCTGGGCGCCTCGCCGGCGCTGCTGGCCGTGCTGGAGACGCTGCGCCAGGCCGCCCCCACCAGCGCCAGCGTCCTCCTGGTGGGCGAGAGCGGCACCGGCAAGGAGCTGGCCGCCCGCCTGGTCCACGACCTCTCGCCGCGCGCCGCCGGGCCGTTCGTGCCCATCAACTGCGCCGCCATCCCCGAGTCGATCCTGGAGTCGGAGCTCTTCGGCCACGAGCGGGGGGCCTTCACCGGCGCGGCGGGGCGCAAGGAGGGGCGCTTCGAGCGGGCCGACGGCGGCACGCTCTTCCTCGACGAGGTCGGGGAGATGTCGCCCTCGGTGCAGGTGAAGCTGCTGCGGGTGCTGCAGGACGGCGTGGTCGATCGGCTGGGGGGCACCGCGCCGGTGCGGGTCGACGTGCGGGTGGTGACCGCCACCAACAAGGACCTGGCCGCCGAGGCGCGGGCGGGCCACTTCCGCGAGGACCTCTTCTACCGGCTCGACGTGGTCTCGGTGCGCCTGCCGCCGCTGCGCGAGCGGCGCGAGGACGTGCCGCTCCTGGCGGCCGCCTTCCTGCGCCGCTTCGCCGAGAAGAACGGGAAGCGGACCACCGGCTTCACGCCGGCGGCGCTGGCCGCGCTGGAGGCCGCCCCCTGGCCCGGCAACGTGCGGGAGCTCATGCACGCGGTGGAGCGCGCCGTCATCCTGGCGCGCAGCGAGGTCATCGACGTGGGCGACCTGCCGGAGGCGGTGCGCGGCGCGGCGGCGCTCCCGCCGCCCGCCGGGGGGGCCGCCCTGTCGGTGCCGCTCGGCACCTCCCTGGGCGAGATCGAGCGGCTGGTGATCCGCGAGACGCTGCGCCAGGCGAAGGGCGACAAGACGATGGCGGCGCAGCTCCTCGGCATCGCCCCCCGGACCATCTACCGGAAGCTCGACCGCGACGAGGCCGGGCGGCTGATCGACCCCGGCGACGGGACGCCCGAGGGGGGGGCCGACGACGCCGGCCAGGCGACCGAGGGCGACGACGCTCCCTGACAAAATGGCTGCCACCTCGACCGCCGGCGCCCTCTTTTGTCATTTTGGCAGGCCGTCGCCCCACCCCGGGACCACTCGGCGCCGGGCAGCCCAGAATAGCCAATGAGGGCAGCCGGTTGAACGATCGACCGGCGCGGCCCGAGTGGCACGTCGGTTGCTCACCCGTGGACGGGCACCCATGCTCGACCTCTTCTTCCGCAAATACGTCTGGACCGCCAACCTGGCCCTGCTCTTCGCGGCGGCCTGGCTCCTGGCCCGCACCGTCAACACGCTGGTGGGCGCGACCATCCAGCCCCGGCCCCAGGGCGACGCGCTGGTGGCCGCGGCGCCGCCGCCGCGGCCTGCGCTGGCGGCCACCCTCGACTCGGACCGGCTCTACCGGCTCATCGGCGTCGAGCCGCCCAGGGTCGAGGAGGCCGGCCCCGCCGCGGGCGGCCCCGGGCCGCGCCCCCAGACCTGCCAGGATCCGGCCGCCCGGCCGGTCAAGAGCGAGCTGCGGCTGCAGGTGGTGGCCGGCGTCATCGGCGAGGTGGCGCGCTCCTCGCTCGCCACCCTCCTCGACCCGGTGAGCCGGGAGACGCGGGTGCTCGGCGTGGGCGAGGAGTTCGCCGGCGCCCGGCTGCTCGGCGTGGAGCGGGCGCAAGACCCCCGCGACGCGCTCCCCAACGCCTTCCGCGTCGTGGCGATCATCTGCAACGGCGGCACCAAGGAGTACCTGGACAGCGACCCGGGCAGCCAGGGGCCGGAGGGCGGCCTCAACGTGGGCGTGGCCCCGATCCCGTCCATGATGCGGCCCGGCGGCCTGGGCACCGGCGTCCAGGGGATCCAGAGGCTGGCCGACAACCGCTACGACATCGACAAGCAGGTCATCGAGGGGGCGCTCACCAACCTGAACACGCTGGCCACCCAGGCCCGCCTGGTGCCCAGCTTCAAGAACGGCGTGGCCAACGGCTTCAAGCTCTTCCAGATCCAGCCGGGCTCGCTCTACGCCTCCATCGGCATCGAGAACGGCGACGTCATCACCCGCATCAACGGCTACGAGGTCAACTCGCCGGACAAGGCCCTCGAGGTCTACCAGAAGCTCCGCGAGGCGTCCCACGTGACCATCGATCTCGAGCGGGGCGGCCAGACCATCAAGAAGGACTACAACATCAAGGGCCCGTGAGGCCCGGTGGACCATCCCATGCGCACGCGCACGCTCCTCGCCACGCTCTGCCTCCTCCCCGCGATCGCCGCGGCCCAGACCCCGCTGCGACCGCCCCGGCCGCCGCCGCCGGCGGGCCAGGCGCCCGGGGTCCAGCCGGGCGGCGCTCCTGCGGCGGGGCCGCGCCTCGACC
>JAJYAW010000047.1 GCA_021779335.1 Myxococcales bacterium
CGGCGCTCGGCGAGGCGGCGCGCGGCCTGCGGGTCGGCCTGTCGGCGGAGGGGAAGCCGCTCGAGGCGCTGCTGGCCGACCTCGCCTCCTCCGACGTGCGGGTGCGCGACCACGCCGTGCAGGCGCTGGGCGAGCGGCGCGATCCGCGGGCCGTGCCCGCCTTGATCGAGCGGCTCCTCGACGGCGACCGGCAGGTGGTGGACCACGCCATCGGTGCGCTCTCCCAGCTCAAGGACCGGCGGGCCGTCCCGGCGCTCATCGACCTGACCCGCGGCTCGGACGCCAGCATGGCGCTGCGGCTCATCCCGGTGGTGGCCGACCTGGGGGGCCGCGACGCCGAAGGCTGGCTGCTCACCATCGAGCAGGCCTCCGTGGATCCGCGGGTGAGGTCGGCCTCGGCCGCCGCGCTGCAGGAGCTGCACCGGACCACCGGTGCGGCGTCGAAGTAGCAGGCCTGACGAGAGATCGAGGCTAGAATGCGCCACACCATGCCATCCGCTCCGCTGCTTCCCCGGCTCACCCGAGGGCTCGCCGCCGCCGCCGCCGTGGCCCTGGCCGCCGCCTCGGGCTGCGCCCACGCGCCCCGCGCCGACCACCTCGCCGGCCCGGGCCCCGCCCGCTTCTTCCCCCTGGCCGTCGGCAACCAGTGGACCTGGGAGGACCAGAGCCCGCAGCTGCCGGCCGGGCGGCGCGGCGCGCTGCGCACCGTGCGCATCCTGGAGCGGACCGCCGACGGGTTCTACCGCGACGACGAGCGCGGCGAGCTCAAGGCCGGCGCGGACTGCGTGCGCGACCGGGTGCGCCAGCTCCTCTGCGGGCCGCTGGTGGTCGGGACGAGCTGGAAGTCGGTGCTGTCGGTGAGCTCCACCGAGAAGTACGAGATCGCCGCGGTGGGCGAGTCGGTGGTCACGCCGGCCGGCACCTTCGACGGCTGCGTGCGGGTGCGGGCCGTCAACCACGCCGCCCCCGGCACCGACCTCGTCAACGAGATCACCTACGCGCCCGGGGTCGGGCCGGTGCGCATCGAGACGTTCGCCGTGATGAACGGCGCGATCCAGCAGCAGCTCCGGGCGGTGCTCCGCGCCTACCGGGTCGAGGGGAAGTGAGCATGCGAGAGGTCGGCATCGGCATCGCCGGGTTCGGCACCGTGGGGGGCGGCGTCCTCTCCATCCTGCAGCGCCACGCCCACGACATCCAGGCCCGCCTGGGCGCCCGCATCGTGGTGAAGCGGGTGGTGCTGCGCGACGCCGGCAAGTCCCGCCCGGTCGAGGTCCCCGCGGCGCTGGTGAGCACCCGGCTCGAAGACCTCCTCGAGGACCCGGCCGTCGAGGTCGTGGTCGAGCTCATCGGCGGCGTGGACCAGGCCTTCGACCTGGTGGCCGGCGCGCTCGCGCGCAAGAAGCACGTGGTGACGGCCAACAAGGCGCTGCTGGCGGCGCGCGGCGACGAGATCTTCCGGCTGGCGCGCCAGAACGGCGTGGACGTCTACTACGAGGCCGCGGTCTGCGGCGGCGTCCCCATCATCCGGACGCTGCGCGAGTCGCTGGCCTCGGATCGCATCAACTCGCTCATGGGCATCGTCAACGGCACCACCAACTTCATCCTCACCGCCATGGCGGAGAGGGGCGAGGCCATCGGGCCGGTGCTGGCGGAGGCCCAGCGGCTCGGCTACGCCGAGGCCGACCCGACCCTGGACGTCTCCGGCGGCGACGCCGCCCAGAAGCTCTGCGTCCTGGCCCAGCTCGCCTTCGGCTCGCGCCTCAAGCCGGAGGAGGTGCTCACCGAGGGGATCATGGGCCTCTCGCCGGACGACTTCGTCTGGGGGCGGGAGTTCGGCTACACGCTCAAGCTGCTGGCCGTGGCGCGCCGCTGCGGCGCCCCGGGCACCCCCGGCGCCGAGCAGATCGAGGCCCGCGTCCACCCCGCCTTCATCCCCCAGGCCTCCCTCCTGGCCGGCGTCCGCGGCGCCATGAACGCGGTGGTGCTCCGCTCCGAGGCGCTGGGCGCGTCCATGCTCTACGGGCAGGGCGCCGGCGCCATGCCCACCGGCAGCGCGGTGGTCTCCGACATCATCGACCTCACCCGCAACATCCTCTCCGGCAGCCCGGGCCGCGTGCCGCTGCCGCCCGAGGAGGCGCTGGTCCGGCTGCGCGGGCACGCCGAGATCCGCTGCGCCTACTACCTGCACTTCTCGGTCAAGGACGAGCCGGGCGTCCTGGCGCGCATCGCGGCCACGCTGGCGGCCCGCTCCATCTCGGTGGCGGCGGTGCAGCAGCGCGAGCAGCCCGACGCGGCGGCGCCCGTGCCGCTGGTCTTCGTGACCCACGAGGCGCGCGAGGCGGACGTGCGCGCCGCCATCGCCGAGATCGACCGGCACCCCTCGACGCTCGAGCCCACCCGGCTCATCCGCATCGAGACGGTCTAGGACGGGGCGGACGGCCATGGTGACGACGCGGCTCCGGGTCATCTACGGCGACACGGACCAGATGGGCGTCGTCTACTACGCCAACTACCTGCGCTACTTCGAGGCGTCGCGCAACGAGTACCTGCGGGCCCGGGGGCTGCGCTACCGCGACTTCGAGGAGCGCTTCGGCCTGGCGCTGCCGGTGGCCGAGGCCGGCGTGAGCTACAAGCAGCCGGCCCGCTACGACGACCTGCTCGACGTGGAGGCCTCGGTCGTCGACGTGCGCCGCGCCTCGGCCACCTTCGAGTACCGCGTGCTGCGGGGCGGTGAGCTCATCGCGACCGGCCGGACCGTCCACGCCTGCGTGGACCTGGACGGGCGGCTGCGCCGGCTGCCGCCAGAGCTGGTGGAGAAGCTCACCCGGGGAGCGGCGGCGCCGGACAGCCCGGCCCCCTGAGCCCCAGTCATCCGCCCCGCGCGGGCGGGAGAGGACGCCGCATGGCCGCCGTGACCAAGGAGATCGTCTTCGACCGGGCCGCCGACCAGGTCTTCGACGTGCTCACCGACTACGCCCGCTACCCGGAGTTCGTGCCGGGCATCAAGGCCTGCCGCGTCCTGGCGGTGAAGGGGGAGCGGCAGGTCGAGTACGAGCTGGATCTCGGGCTCAAGCGGATCAAGTACGTGCTGCGCCACGTGGAGACCCGCCCGACGCGCATCACCTGGTCGCTCGTCTCCGGGGAGATGATGAAGGTCTCCAGCGGCGAGTGGGCGCTCGCGGCGGAGGGGGGCGTGACCCGTGCCCGGTACACGGTGGACATCCAGATCTCCAAGCCGCCGCTCATCCCCCAGTCGGTCATCGACAGGGTCTCCGACGAGCTGACCCGGGTCCAGCTCCCCAGGACGCTGGAGGCCTTCAAGGCGCGGGTGGAGCGGTCCAGGTAGCAGCGCCCTGTGTGGCCGGGCAGCAACGCCTGGGGTGCCACCGGCTCGCTCCGAGCAGCGCTGCCCAGGGGTGGCTCGCCTTGACCCACCCCCAGTCGGGTGTTAACAGACCAGCGATCGGGTCGATGGCGCCTGCGGTCCTGGCAGGGCGTGACTTTCGCCCTCGCTGGTGCGTTGTTATCACCAGGCCTGGAGAGGCGCCGCGCGAGGGCGGGCGGCCAGGAACGGCTGATGCAGGAAGGCTTGCAGGAGCGGTGGCAGGAGCCATCCAGGAGAGGCCCGGAGCGCGAGATGCTGGACGCCTACGTCATCGAGGAGATCAAGCGGCGCGAGCGGCAGCGCGAGCGCGACGATCGCCCGGTCGTGCAGGTGCCGGTCCCGCCGCCGCCGGACCGGGGCGCCGACGACGATGACGACCACGGCGAGCGCGGCGTCGTCATCATCGACTACGACTGAGCCTCCCGGGCCGGGCCGCTTAGCGGCCCACCGAGCGGCACGCCCCGCCGGCCCGCACCCAGACCCGAGAATCTCTGTTGACGGCACCCCGGCCGGCCGGTCTGATGCGCCCGCTCCAGACCACCCACCGCGGCCGAGGCCGCACCCTGAGGAGGGCTCGATGACCGAGATCATCAACGTGACGGCGAGGGAGATCCTGGACTCGCGCGGCAATCCGACCGTCGAGGTCGAGGTGGCCGTGGCGACCGGCGACGTGGGCCGGGCCGCCGTCCCGTCCGGCGCCTCCACCGGCGTGCACGAGGCGCTCGAGCTCCGCGACGGGGACAAGAAGCGGTACCAGGGCAAGGGCACGCGCAAGGCGGTGGCCAACGTCGTCAACGTGCTCGGCCCCACCGTGGTGGGCATGGACGCCTCCAACCAGGCGGCGCTCGACGCCAGGATGATCGCGGCCGACGGCACCCGGACCAAGTCGAAGCTGGGCGCCAACGCCATCCTGGGCGTCTCCCTGGCGGCGGCCAAGGCGGCCGCGGCGGCCCACGGCCTGCCGCTCTACCGGTACGTGGGCGGCGCCAACGCCCGCACCCTGCCGGTGCCGCTCATGAACATCCTGAACGGCGGCGCCCACGCCGACTCCAACGTCGACATCCAGGAGTTCATGGTGGTGCCGCTGGGCGCCCCCAGCTTCGCGGAGGGGCTGCGCTACGGTGCCGAGATCTTCCACGCCCTGAAGAAGGTGCTCAAGGGCAAGGGCGCCTCCACCGGCGTGGGCGACGAGGGCGGCTACGCCCCCAGCCTGGCCTCCAACGAGGAGGCGCTGGCGGTCATCATGGAGGCCATCCACCAGACCGGCCTCAAGCCTGGGAAGCAGGTCGGCCTGGCGCTCGACTGCGCCTTCTCGGAGTGCCTCGACGCCAAGAGCGGCAAGTACGTCCTGAAGGGCGAGGGCAAGTCGCTCGATCCCAAGGCGCTGGTGACCTGGTACGAGTCGCTGGTGGCGAAGTACCCCATCGTCTCCATCGAGGACGGCTGCGGCGAGAACGACTGGAAGACCTGGAAGCTCCTCACCGAGCGGCTGGGGGACAAGATCCAGCTGGTCGGCGACGACGTCTTCGTCACCAACGTGGAGCGGCTGCAGCAGGGCATCGACCAGGGCGTGGCCAACTCCATCCTGGTGAAGGTGAACCAGATCGGCTCGCTCACCGAGACGCTGGAGGCCGTCCGCATGGCCCACCGCGCCGGCTTCACCAGCGTCATGAGCCACCGCTCCGGCGAGACCGAGGACACCACCATCGCCGACCTGGCGGTGGCCTGCGACTGCGGCCAGATCAAGACCGGGTCGGCCTCCCGCACCGACCGGGTGGCCAAGTACAACCAGCTGCTGCGCATCGAGGAGGAGCTGGGCGAGACGGCGCGCTACGCGGGGCGGGACGCCTTCAAGGCACTCCGCTAGGCCGGGCCGGCGGGGCGCGCGCCGCCGCCGCGGTTGAAGTGAAAGTTCCACTGGGGCGCTCGTTGACAACGTCGACGGGCGCCCGCTAGTTTCGCCGTCCCCGAGGGTGGGTGGAGGTAGGAACGATGCGGTCCGGTTGGGTCGAGAAGCGGCGCGGGCAGAAGAACGTCACCCAGCTCCACCTGGCGCGCCAGGGGCTGATCACCGAGGAGATGGCGCGGGTGGCGGCGCGGGAGAAGCTCCCGCCGGAGCTCATCCGCGACGAGGTGGCGCGCGGGCGCATGGTCATCCCCGCCAACCTGAACCACCCCGAGCTCGACCCGCTCGGCATCGGCATCGCCGCCACCTGCAAGATCAACGCGAACATCGGCAACTCGGCGGTCACCTCCGACGCCACCCACGAGCTGGAGAAGCTGGCCCTCTGCCTCCAGCACGGCGCCGACACGGTGATGGACCTCTCCACCGGCGGCAACATCCCGGGCATCCGCGAGGCCATCATCCGCGCCAGCCCCATCCCGGTCGGGACGGTGCCCATCTACGAGTGCCTGGTCCACGTCGACGAGGTGCCGGACCTCACGCCCAGGATCCTGCTCGACATCATCGAGAAGCAGGCCCAGCAGGGCGTCGACTACATGACCATCCACGCCGGCCTGCTGCGGGACCACATCCCGCTGGCGGCCAAGCGGGTCACCGGCATCGTCAGCCGCGGCGGCGCGATGATGGCGCAGTGGATGCTCTCCAACAAGGCGGAGAACCCCCTCTACACGCACTTCGACGAGATCTGCGAGATCTTCAAGCGGTACGACGTGACCTTCAGCCTGGGCGACGGGCTGCGGCCCGGCTGCCTGGCCGACGCCTCGGACGGCGCCCAGTTCGGGGAGCTCAAGGTGCTGGGCGACCTGACCCGCCGGGCCTGGGCTCACGACGTCCAGGTCATGGTGGAGGGCCCGGGCCACGTGCCGCTGGACCAGATCCCCATGAACATGGAGCGGGAGCGGGAGCTCTGCGACGAGGCCCCCTTCTACGTGCTCGGGCCGCTGGTCACCGACATCGCCCCCGGCTACGATCACATCACCAGCGCCATCGGCGCGGCGGTGGCGGCCCAGCACGGGGCGGCCATGCTCTGCTACGTGACGCCCAAGGAGCACCTCGGGCTGCCCGACCTGGAGGACGTGCGCCAGGGGATCATCGCCTACAAGATCGCGGCCCACGCCGCCGACATCGCCCGCCACCGGCCGGGCGCCCGCGACCGCGACGACGCGCTGTCGCGCGCCCGCTACGCCTTCGACTGGAAGAAGCAGTTCGAGCTCTCGCTGGATCCGGAGCGGGCCCGCTCCATGCACGACGAGACCCTCTCGGCGGAGCACTTCAAGACCGCCGAGTTCTGCTCCATGTGCGGCCCCAAGTTCTGCTCCATGCGCATCCACGGGCACCTGGAGGAGGCGCAGGCCAGCGCCGAGGGGAAGCGGCCGCCGGGCCCGGCGGAGATCGTCCGGTAGGCGGGCCGGCCCGGTGCCGGCCCGGCCCCCGCAAAGAGCGAGGTCGCCCCTGGCCCTTCCCGGTTAAGATGATCGCCATGACACCGCGGGTGACCGTCTACGAGGTGGGCCCGCGCGACGGGCTGCAGAACGAGGCGGCGCGCCTCGCCACGCCCGACAAGCTGGCCCTCCTCGGCGCCCTGGCCGACGCCGGGCTGACGCGCATCGAGGCCACCAGCTTCGTCTCCCCCGCCTGGATCCCGCAGCTCGCCGACGCCGCCGAGGTGGTGGCGGGGCTGCCGGCCCGGGCCGGGGTCCGGTACGCGGCGCTGGTGCCCAACGCCAGGGGGCTGGCCCGGCTGCTGGCCGTGCTCGACGCCCGCGGGGCCGGCGCGCCGCCCGTGGCGGCGGCGGTCTTCCTCTCGGCTTCCGAGAGCCACAACCGCAAGAACGTGAACAAGTCGATCGACGAGACGCTGGCCGCCTTCGGGGAGGTCATCGGGCCGGCGCTGGCGCGCGGCCTGGAGGTGCGCGGCTACGTCTCCACCGCCTTCGGCTGCCCGTTCGAGGGGAAGGTCGACGCGGGCCGGGTGGCGGAGGTGGCGCTGCGCCTCCTCGAGATGGGCTGCGGCCAGGTCTCGCTCGGCGACACCATCGGGGTGGGGACGCCCACCGAGGTGCGCGCCGTGCTGCGCCGCCTCCTGCCGGCCGTGCCGGCGGAGCGGCTGGCGCTCCACGGGCACGACACCCGCGGCACGGCGCTGGCCAACGTGCTGGCGGCGCTCGAGGAGGGGCTCACCACCTTCGACGCCGCGGTGGGCGGGCTGGGCGGCTGCCCCTACGCGCCCGGGGCGTCGGGGAACCTGGCCACGGAGGATCTCGTCTTCCTGCTCGACGGCCTTGGGCTCGAGACCGGCGTGGACTTCGGGCGGCTGGTGGCGGCGGGCGCGCTGGCGCAGCGGCTGGTCGGGCGGCGGCTGCCCGGCCGGGCGCTGCAGGCGGCGCTGGCGGCGCGAGGGGAGGCCTGACATGGAGTGGGCGGTCGAGCGGGTGGGGGCGGTGGAGCGCTGGACCATCGAGGGCGAGCCCCGGCGGAACTCGCTCACCGTGGCGCTGCTCGCCGAGGGGGCCGAGCACCTGCGGCGCGCCGCGGCCGATCGGTCGCTGCGCGCGCTGGTGCTGACCGGCGCCGGCACGCGGGCCTTCTGCGCCGGCGCGGATCTCAAGGAGCGCGCCCGCATGGGCGACGCCGAGGTGGCCGGCTTCCACCGCGCGGTGCGCGCCTTCCTGGACGGGCTGGAGGCGCTGCCCCAGCCGGTGGTGGCGGCGCTGAACGGGGCGGCCCTGGGCGGCGGCCTCGAGCTGGCGCTGGCCTGCGACCTGCGCGTCGCCGCGGAGGGGGTCGAGCTCGGGCTGCCCGAGGTGGGGCTGGGCATCATCCCCGGCGCCGGCGGGACCCAGCGGCTGCCGCGCCTCCTCGGCGTCGGGCGGGCCAAGGAGCTGATCCTGACGGCCCGCCGGGTGGGCGCCGCCGAGGCGCTCGCCATCGGGCTGGTGTCGGCGGTGGTGCCGGCGACCCGCCTCGGCGAGGAGGCGCTGGCGCTGGCGGAGCGCCTGGCGCGCCTCGCGCCCGTCTCGCTGCGCCAGGCCAAGCGGGCCATCGACCAGGGGCTGCACCTGCCGCTGGCCGAGGCCCTCGACCTGGAGAACCGGCTCTACCAGGCCTGCCTCCCGACCCGGGACCGCCAGGAGGCGCTGCGGGCCTTCGCCGAGAAGCGGCCTCCCGCCTTCACCGGCGAGTAGCGGCCGCGCGGCGGGTTTTGAGGTAGTCTCCGCCCCCGCGGAGAGGGCCACGAGCAGCCATGGGTGAAGGCGAGCACACCATCATCGGGAAGATCCCGCGGGAGCGGCTGAACCAGATCGCCTCCCGCAAGCTCTCCACGCTCGGCGTGCCGGTCCGCCTGGCCGCCGACCGGGAGACGCTGGAGGGGGAGCTCGCCTTCGGCGGCCGGCTGGTCCACCCCGTCACCGGCCAGCCCGTGGCGCGCGGCCGCTTCGTGGTGGCCGGGCACGACCGCCTCCGCTTCGTCGACGCGCCGCTCTCCGGCATCGGCCCGGTCGACTTCTACGCGCACGACCGGCTCGCCTCGCTGGAGCAGGCGGTGGCCGCCGGGCTGGCGGGGCTGCAGGGGCAGCTCCAGGAGGTGGCGGCGCGGCTGCGGGCGCTCCGGCTCGAGGCGGTCCTCGACGCGGAACGGCTGCTGGTCCGGGCGGTGGTGAAGACGCCCGGCCACGCCTTCGAGGTGCTGGGCGGCGCCGACGGCGTGCGCGTCTCGCGGGTGGCGCCGGTGGGCGGCAAGCCCTGGGAGGTCTCGCCGGACTTCCCCCCGCTCCGGCTCGCCGACTTCGAGACCCTGGGCGACCTGGAGCTGTGGCTGGTCGACGCCCAGCCCCGCATGGCGCCCAGGGCGCCCGGGGCCCACGCCGCCGAGGCGGGGCTCCCCGCGCGCACGCTCGAGGTCACGCCCCCGCCGCGCAACGCCCTGACGCTCCAGGCCCTGGCGCAGGTCTTCGGCGCCGAGGCCATGCTCCCGCCCAACGCCATGGTGGAGCTGGTGCAGGAGTTCCAGCACGGCGGGACCCGCTACCGCTTCGTGGCCTCGCGGGAGATGGGGACCCGCTTCAAGGGGCGGCTCATCGGCCCGAGCGGCGACGTCTGGAGCGACCGGTTCGACCTGGCCTCCTTCCCCGGGACGCAGAAGGTGGTGGCGGCGGCCCTGGGCGCGGAGGAGCCGGCCGCCGACCAGGCGCTGGCCGCCGACCTGGCAGCCGCCCCCGGCCGGACCGTCCCGGACCACCTCCAGCCGGTGGCCGGGGAGGTGTGGGTCATGAGCGTGGTGGTGGAGGAGTCCGGCCCCGACGAGGTGCGCTACGTCGGCACCGACATCGACGGGCGCCCGTACGGCGCGGCGCGCGTGCTGGCCAAGGCCGACTTCGAGGCGGTCTTCGCGCAGGAGAAGGGCGGGTGGCGGTTGCTCATCCTCATCGACCAGGTCCAGGAGGGGGCGGTGCACTACCGGCAGCTCGATCGCCAGCGGCAGCCCATCGGCGCGCCGCGCAAGATGGCCGCGGCCATCCTGGTGGCCAACTTCGTGCCCGAGGCGGCGGCCTACTGATGGCGCCGACGCTCGCCGAGCGGGTGCTGCAGGGCGACGTGCGGGCGGCCGCCCGCCTGATGCGGGACCTCGACGACCGGCTCCCCTCGGCCGAGGCGCTGCTGCGGGCCCTCTGGCCCCACACCGGCCGCGCCTGGGTGGTGGGCCTCACCGGCTCGCCGGGGGCCGGCAAGTCCACCTTGACCGACCGGCTCATCGCCCACCACCGCAAGGCGGGGCGCTCGGTGGGGGTGGTGGCGGTGGATCCCACCAGCCCGTTCACCGGCGGCGCCATCCTGGGCGACCGGATCCGCATGCAGGACCACGCCACCGATCCGGGGGTCTTCATCCGCTCGCTGGGGACGCGCGGCCACCTGGGCGGCCTGTCCCGCTCCACCGCCGACCTGGTGGCGGTGCTCGACGCCATGGGCAAGGACGTGGTGCTGGTGGAGACGGTGGGCGTGGGGCAGGACGAGATCGAGATCGCCGAGTTCGCCCACACCGTCATCGTGGTGGCGGTGCCGGGCATGGGCGACGACGTGCAGGCCATCAAGGCCGGCGTGCTGGAGATCGCCGACGTCTTCGCGGTCAACAAGGCCGACCGCGAGGGGGCCGACCGGACGGTGCGCGACCTGCAGGGCATGCTGGAGCTCCGGCGCGCCACCCAGCGCCCCCCGCCGGACCACGACGCCGACCACGTGGTGACCGGCGAGGCGTCGCCACCGGCGGCCGCCGACCCGAGCTGGGAGCCGCCCATCGTGAAGACCGTGGCGGCCACCGGCGAGGGGGTCGACGAGCTGGTGGCGGCCCTGGACCGCCACCTGGCCCACCTGACCACCAGCGGCGAGCGGGCGCACCGCGACACCGCCCGCGCCCGGGCCGGCTTCGTGGCCATCCTGCGGGAGCGGCTGCTGGCCGGCGCGCTGGCGCGGCTGGAGGCCGAGCAGGGCCGGCTCGACGAGGTGGCGGCGCGCATCGCCGCCCGGCAGGCCGACCCCTACCTGCTCGCCGAGGAGCTCTCGGCGCGCCTGCGCGGCTGAGCGGGGAGACCGACCACATGCCCGAGGAGCGCACGCCCCCGGCCGCACCCTCCGGGCCCGCGCCCGGGGGCCCGGACGCCGTGGCGGCGCTCGAGCTCAGGCTCGGCCTGACGCTGCGGGACCGCGCCACCGCCCTGGCCGCGCTCACCCACCGGTCGTTCGTGAACGAGCACCGCGGCGAGGCGCTGACCGACAACGAGCGGCTCGAGTTCATGGGAGACGCCGTCATCGACCTGGCGGTCTCGCACCGGCTCATGGAGCGCTTCCCCGGCGCGCGCGAGGGCGAGCTCTCCAAGATGCGGGCCGCCGTGGTGGACGAGCAGGGGCTGGCCGCGCTGGCGCGGGTGCTCGACCTGGGGCCGCTGCTCAGGCTCGGGCGTGGCGAGGAGCTGACCGGCGGGCGGCGCAAGGCCTCGCTCCTGGCCGACGCCATGGAGGCCGTGGTGGCCGCCGTCTACCTCGACGCCGGGCTCGACGGCGTCCTGGGGCTGGTGGACCGCTTCCTCGGCGACGCCTTCGCCCGGGCCGCCGCCGGCACGCTGGACCGCGACTTCAAGACCCAGCTCCAGGAGCTGGCGCAGAGCCGGCTGCACGCCGCCCCACGCTACCGGGTGGCGGCGGAGCACGGCCCGGACCACGCCAAGCTCTTCGAGGTGGAGATCGAGGTGCGCGGCGAGGTGCTCGGCGCGGGGCAGGGGAGGTCGAAGAAGGACGCCGAGCAGGCCGCAGCCAGGCAGGCCCTGGACGCGCTGGTGCGCCGCTTCGGCGCCGAGGCCGGGGAGGCCGTCGAGCCGGGACAGCCGGCCGAGGCGGCCGGCCCCGGAGAGGCCGCCGAGCCGGGCGGCGACGCGGTGCCGGAAGCGCTCGCCCCGGCCCCGACCAGCCCGCCCGAGCCGCCCGACGTGCAGCCCGCGGCTCCAGCCGAGC
>JAJYAW010000517.1 GCA_021779335.1 Myxococcales bacterium
ACCAGCCACCGGCTGCGCCGCGGCGCCAACACCCCGCCCGCCTGGGCCAGCGAGCTGGTGACCCGCGCCGCCGCCGGCCCGGCCGCCGAGGCGCGGGCCGTGGCCGTGGACCTGGGGGACCGGGTCGGCTACCTGCGTCCCATCTTCGTCACCGCGCCGTGCCTCCGCTGCCACGGCCCCGCCGGCGAGCTCTCGCCGGGCGTGGTCGAGGCCCTGCGCGCCTCCTATCCGGGCGACCGGGCCACCGGCTTCGCGGTCGGCGACCTGCGCGGCTTCTTCTGGGCCGAGGTGAGCAGGTAGGCGGAGGCGCGCCGCGTCCGGGCGCCTCGTGGGGAGCGCATGAACGAACCGGTCGTCGAGATCACGCGCCGCGGCGCCGAGCGGCTGCACAAGGGCCACCTCTGGATCTACCGGAGCGACGTGGCCAAGGCCCCCGGCGCCAGCGCCGGCGACGTGGTGGCGGTGGTGGACGGCCGGCGCCGCTTCCTGGCCAAGGCCTTCTGGTCGGCCCGCTCCCAGATCGCGCTGCGCGTCGTGACCCGCGACGAGGAGCCGGTGGACGCGCCCTTCCTGGCCGGGCGACTGGCCTCGGCGCGGGGCCTGCGCGAGCGGGCCTTCCCGGGCGAGACGGCCTGGCGCATGGTCCACGGCGAGGCCGACCTGCTCCCCGGCCTGGTGGTGGACCGCTACGGCGACACCTTCGTGATGCAGACGCTGGTGCCGGCCACGGAGCGGCGCAAGGACCTGCTGGCCGACCTGCTGGTCTCGGGCCACGGCGCCTCGGTGGTGGTGGAGCGGAACGACGTGCGGGTGCGCGAGCTGGAGGGGCTGGCGCAGGTGAAGGGCGTGCTGCGCGGCGCCGCCCCCGGCGCCACCGAGTACCGCGAGGGCGAGGTGTTGCTGCGCGTCGACGTGCTGGAGGGGCAGAAGACCGGCGCCTTCCTGGACCAGCGGGAGAACCACGTGCGGGCCGGCGAGTACGCCCTGGGCCGCTGCCTCGACTGCTTCAGCTACGCCGGCGGCTTCGCCCTGCAGCTGGCGCGCCGGGCCGCCCAGGTCACCGCGGTGGAGATGCAGCCGACCGCCGCCGGCCTGCTGCGCGCCAACGCGGCGCTCAACGGCACCTCCAACCTGGAGATCGTCGAGCAGAACGCCTTCGACTACCTGCGCGACCGCTCCGAGGAGGCGCCGGCCTGGGACCTCATCGTGCTGGACCCGCCGGCCTTCGCCAAGAACAAGGAGTCGCTGGCCGGGGCGCGGCGCGGCTACAAGGAGATCAACCTGCGGGCGCTGCAGATCCTCAAGCCGGGCGGCATCCTCATCACCGCCTCCTGCAGCTACCACCTCTCCGAGGCGCTGCTGGAGGAGCTGGTCCTGGAGGCGGCGCGCGACGCCGGCCGCGAGGTCCAGCTGCTGGAGCGGCGCGGGGCGGGGCGCGATCACCCGGTGCTGCTGGGCGTGCCGGAGACCCGCTACCTGAAGTGCCTGGTGGCGCGCGTCCCGTAGGGCCCCGCCCCGCGCCGGGCACTAGGAGGCCACGCGGCGCGGGGGTACGATTCCGCCAGCACCTCGCGGCCGCCCCGGGCGGCCAGGAGCCCGCCCCGCCGATGCCGATCCGCCTGAGCGACCTGGGCTCCACCGCGCGCGCGGCGCTGTCGCGGGGCCCGCTGCTCTCCCGGCTCGACGCGGCCGAGCTCGACCAGCTCCTGGCCCAGGCCGAGGCGCAGCACTTCCAGGCCCGGGTCCGGCTGCACGGCGACGCCGACGCGGGGCGCCACCTCTACCTCATCCTGGAGGGGCGGGCCGTCTGGCGGCGCGAGCAGCTGGCCATCCGCCACCTCGGGCCGGGCGACCACTTCGGCGAGCTCGGCCACCTGGGCGCGCGCCACCTCGGCGAGCTGGTCACCTCGGAGTCGCCGCTCACGGTGGCCCGCCTCGGCCCGGCCGGCTTCCTGGCGCTGGAGCAGGCCGCGCCGCAGGTGGCGCTCAAGCTGGCGCTGGCCCAGGCCGACGAGCTGGGGCGGGAGGTGGCGCGGCTCACCGGCGACCTGGGCACGCTGCTGCGCGGCCGCACCGCGCCGCGCGCCAGCACCGTCAAGGTGACCGTGCAGGGCCGCCCGCGCGAGGTGCCCACCGGGACCCGCCTGCGCGACCTCCTGCCGGCCGAGCAGGACGGCTCGCTGGTGGTGGCCGGGCTGCTCGGGGAGCGGCCGGTCTCGCTGCAGACGCCGGTCTTCGCCGACTCCGCGGTGGCCCCGCTCACGCTGGCCCACTGGGAGGGGCGGCAGATCTACGTGCAGTCGGTGGGGCTGCTGCTGCTGGAGGCCGCCCAGGCCGAGGCGCCGCTGCTGCGGGTCCGCATGGGCCCGTCGCGCGGGGCCACCCAGGTGGTCCAGATCGAGGGGGACGGCGCCGGCACCGCCGCCGACCTGGCCGCGCGGCTGGCCGAGGCGATGCGGCACCACGCCGCCACCGACGCCCCCTACCGGCTGGAGGACTGGGCCACCGACGAGGCGCGCGCCTGGTTCCAGCAGCGCGGCTGGTTCGACGCGGTCAAGCTGCTCCGCTTCCGGCGGCAGGCCACGGTGCGGCTCTCCTCCTGCGGCGAGTGCTACGCCCTCTCCATGGGGCCGCTCCTCCCCTCCACCGGGCTGGTCCAGGGCTTCACGTTGGCGCCCCACCCGGAGGGGCTGGCCCTCGGCCTGGGCGAGCGCGACCCGCGCCGCCGCGGCCGGGGCGCGGCGCTGGCGGCGCCCCTCCCGGCCAAGGATCACGACGGCGACATGGTGACGGAGCACCAGCGCTGGC
>JAJYAW010000518.1 GCA_021779335.1 Myxococcales bacterium
TCGCCGTGGCACTCGTAGCAGATGAAGGTGCTGGCGGTGCCGTTCGGGTTGGTGGTCCCGGCGAGCAGCGAGGGGTAGGGCGAGCCGTGGACCGCGCGCAGGGCGAGCGTCGTCTGGGTGGTGACGCCCGGCTGGACGCCGCCGTCGTGGCACTTGGTGCAGCTGCGGGTGAACTGCGACCCGTCGTGGATGGTGTAGGCCCAGGTGAGCGAGCCGGTCCCGTTGACCGTCGCGGTGTTGGTCGCCATGTGGGCCGAGGCCTGGTAGGCGGCCTGGCTCAGGGCCGGGTGCTGGACCGGGGTGGAGGTGTCGACCGGGTTGGTGTGGCAGGAGAGGCACATGCCGCCGGTCGCGCTGTTCTCGTAGTCGGTCGTGTCCTTGCTCGCCTTGCTCTTGGTCGTCGCCGCCCGGTTGGTCTGGTTCGAGGCGTTCAGGTAGACGTCGTAGTTGTGGGCGGTGGTGTTGGTGGCGTCGGTCGCGTCGTGCACGTGATCGTCGTGGCACATGTTGACGCACGAGCGGGCCGACGCGGCGTTGGCGTTGAGCGGGCTCGACCAGGTGGTGGCGGTGTCGGTCGGGGAGTCGTTCGTCCCGAGCACGTTGCCGAGCGTGTGGTGGGTCGCCACCGTCGTGCCGTCGGAGAACTTGGTGGTGGTCATCGCCGTCCAGGTGTCCGAGTGGCAGCCGGAGCAGGCGGCGCCGCCGGAGGACTCGACCGGGGCGAAGCCGTTGGCGTGCTGGTGGCAGCCGGTGCACTTGGTGATGTAGTGCTCCGACCCGGCGGCGCCCCGCCCGGAGCCGAGCCCGAGCCGGCCGGCGCTCGCCCTCCGGAAGCGCGGGTTGGCCGCCTGCCACGCGCCGCTGGTGCTGTTCCCCTGGTAGGTCGCGACCAGGGTCAGGGTGTTGGTCGAAGAGACCACGTTCACGGCGGTCCAGGCGGTGGGCGGGTCGGTGAGGAGCTTGATCTCCCAGCCGGAAGCGACGCCGGTGAGGTTGTTCGTCCCGGAGACCGTCACCGTCTTCGAGGCGCTGCTGAAGGTCCCCGAGGAGCCGGTGAGCTGCGCCCCGTTCCGCGTGTCGGTGTGGCAGCCCTCGCAGGGGCCGGCCCCGGAGGGCTTCGGGGTCGGCGAGCCGACGCTGTTCCCGTTCGCCAGGCCGTAGACGTCCTGGCCGTTCGCGCCGTAGGTCCGGAAGTCGACGGTGAAGGCGACGGCGAGGTTGTTGGAGGCGGTCGCGGTGATCTGGCGCTTCACCAGGTCGAGGTTCGTCCCCTGATGCGGCTCGTGGCAGGTGCGGCAGCCGAAGGTCGTCCCCCAGGCGCCGCGGTTCACGACCGAGCTGGACGCGGCGTAGACGTTGGCGCTGTTGTGGATGATGGTGCTCGGGTGGCAGCCGTAGCAGGCGCGATCGTCGTTCTCGCGGCGCAGGAGGACGCCGCCGCCGCTCCCCGCGCTCCCGACCACGTTGCCCGCCGCCGCGGTGTTGGTCGCCACGTAGGAGCCGACCCCGGTGTAGTTGGAGGAGTTGGAGGTCGCCCCGTGGATGCCGTGGCAGGTGAGGCAGACGACGTTGCCGGCGGTGTAGCTCGTCGCCGTCCCGTTCGAGAGGGCGAGGTTGCTGAAGGTGTTCCCGTCCTGGTCGACCTCGTACTGGTCGAACTGGTTCACCTTGGCGGGGAGGCCCGGGGAGCCGAGGGTGAGGACGCCGCCGCTCGCGCTGGAGATCTGGATGACCTTGTTCAGGTTGAGGCTGTTGGCGGCGCTGGTGATGCGGACGTACATCCCGCCGGCGCCGGTGAAGGCCTGGGTCGAGTCGGTGAGGGTGGTGTTGTTCGACGCGGTCGCCGAGGCGAAGCCGGACCAGCCGGCCGCCTGCGGCGTCACCGGGAGGTAGGCGTTGGCCGCCGCGCCGGCGGCGAGCGGCACGTTCACGAAGAGCGGGTCGTTCTGGGGGATGGCCGAGCCGACCGGGTGGCTCATCGGCCGCAGCGCCTCCCAGGCGGCGCCGGAGAGGCTCGTCCCCTTGTAGTTCTGGACCAGGGTGAGCGAGGTCGCGTTCACCGCCTGGACGATGGTGAAGGCGGCGGCGCCGGCGCCGTCGGCCGTCGCCTTGATCTGCCAGCCCGGCGCGACGCCCGAGGCGAGGAAGTTGCCGGAGGAGATGGTGACGCTGGCGCTCGAGCTGGAGAAGGTGGCGCCGGTCCCGGAGAGGGCGTTGGTCGAGGCGGCGGTCACCACCGCCGCGGGGACGTTCCAGGCGGCGTGGCAGTCGACGCACATCTGCGCCGCGCCGTTCGCCTCCCGCTGGTAGTAGCGGCCGAGCAGGCTGTCGGCGGTGAGGTTGCCGTAGCTCGGCGCGGTGGGGCTGAAGGGCTGGGCCGACTCCGAGTGCTGGTCGTGGCAGGTCGAGCACTGGAGCCGCGGGGTCCCCGGGGTGGTCGTGGTGTCGAGGTGGCTCACCATCGCCGTCGTCGGCAGGCTGGCGCCGTAGAGGAGGTTCACCGCGGCGCCGCTCCAGGAGTGGGAGGTGCCGTTCACCCCCGGCACCGCCTGGTCGGTCGTGGTCCAGGTGAAGGGGCGGGGGGTGGAGGTCCCGGTGGCGTGGCAGGAGATGCAGAGGCTCGCGTTGGAGCCGTTCGCGACCAGGTGGACCGTCGGCGCGTTGTGCACCAGGTGGCAGCCGCTGCAGTCCTGCCCGGTGGCGCTGTGCGGGTAGTCGACGGCGCGGGCGCCGGCCGGGAGGAGGGCGAGGGCCAGGGCGGCGAGGAGCGCCGCCGGCCGGCCGGCGCCGGGCGCCGCGCGCC
>JAJYAW010000519.1 GCA_021779335.1 Myxococcales bacterium
GGCGGCGGCGCCGGCGCGGCGGCCTCGGCGCCCTCGACCGGTTCGGCAGCGGGGGCCGCGTCGGGCGCGGCCTCGGGGGCGGCCTCGACGACGGGGGCGGCCTGCTCGGGCGGCGCCTCCTTGGGCAGGTGCTTCTGGGCGTCGGCGATGGCCTTCGCCGCCGCACGGATCAGGGTGCCGCTCAGCTCGGTCAGGGTCTTCATGGGGCGGAGGAATACACGGAAATGGTTTGGCGGGGAAGGTTCCCCGCGACGGAGGGGGATCCCCTTCCCTGGGCGCACGGCGCGGCTCACGGTCGAGGTCTGTCGGGGCGGCCCCGCCTCCCCCGCGGGCTGCTCACTGGGCGCGGCCGGGTCGGTTCGCCGGCAGCGCGGGAGGGCGCGGCGGCGACGAGGCTGGCCCGTTCGGACTGCCTACTGGGTCCCAAGCAAGTCGGCGCTGTTCGAATTCACTCTCAACAAAAACTACTCTCGGTCAGGCACCGTGGGCACGGCGGCGCTCGAGACGCGAACAGATTCCTAAGCATATATATTGTCATGTCAGGTTGTTACGTGAAACATCGCCAAAATTGATCCGAGTCAACGTCGGCGCTCGTCGCTTCCGCTATTGAGATTCTGTATCGCTCAAGATACGAAGTCCCACCAACCCGGAGACCACCGATGCACCGACTCGCCGCCCTCTACCTCGCGACCACCCTCCTCCCCGCCCTCGCCCTCGCCGACGAGCGCCCCTATGCCTTCACCTACGAGCCGGTCGTCTCGGCCGCCGGCGAGAAGGAGCTCGAGCTCTACGAGACGCTCGCCGAGCCGCGCAGCGGCGCCAGGGCGGATCGCTCCTGGGAGCACAAGCTGGAGCTCGGCTACGGCCTGACCGACCGGCTCTCGGTCTCGGGCTACGGGGTGTTCCGCACCACCGACCCGAAGGCCTTCGAGCTCGCGGCGCTCCGGCTGGAGGGGCGCTACAAGGCCCTCGACGCCTCGCAGTCGCCGGTGGACCTGGTCCTCTACCTCGAGGGCGAGAAGGAGGTGGTGGACGACAAGCCCTGGGGCGTCGAGGAGAAGCTCATCCTCGGCCACAACTACGGCAAGGTGAGCTGGGCCCTCAACCTGATCGCCGAGCAGGAGTTTCCGGCCGGTGGCGGGACCGAGACGAAGTGGGGCTGGTCGGCCGGCGCGGCGTTCGCGGCCTCGACCTCCATCCGCGTCGGCGCCGAGACCTTCGGCGAGCGCATCCGCGGCGTCGACGGGCGCCTGTCCTGGGAGACCTACGCCGGCCCCTCCGCCGTCTTCACCCTCCCCTCCGGCGGCTTCAACTCGGCGTGGCTCATCGTGGGCGCGGCCTTCGGCCTCCGCCAGGAGGACGACCGGGTGCGCCCCCGGGTGGTGCTGGGCGCCGACTTCTAGCCGCCGGGCGACGCATCCGGCCCGCCCCTCGGGTAGGATCCCCGCTGCGTCCTTTCGAGGGGGGATCCATGGACCGCACCGAGTGGGTGAACCAGCTGGAAGCGCTGCACCACCGGATCCGGGAGCGGGAGCCGGTGAGCGAGGCCGACCTGGCGTGGTACCGGGCCGGGCGCGCCGCGCTCCTCTCCACCGCCGTCGAGGTGCAGGCGGTGGCGCTGGCCTCCGAGGCGCGGAGGCGGAGCACCATCCGCATCGCCCGGCCCGCCCAGGTGCTGCTGGAGGCGCGCGGCTGGTCGGTCCAGACGCTCACCGTGGACCTGGGCGCGGGGGGCTTCGCCGCGCTCCTGGAGGCACCGCCGCCGGTGGAGGAGTGGATCCGCGCCACGCTGCTGCTGCCCGGCGACGGCCCGCTCATCACCACCGTGGCGGTGGCCGACGCGCGCCCCGTGAGCGGCCTGGTGCGGGTCGCCTTCCGCTTCTCGGAGCCGGCCGAGGAGGTCCAGCGGCGCGTCGAGGACTACGTGATGGACAGCGTCCTCGAGCAGCTGGTCTTCTGGGACGACGTGCTGGAGAAGCTGCGGGTCTGACGGCCCTTCCTGGCGCGGCGCCCCGCGGGCAGACTGCGGGCGGCGAGCCATCCTCGGCCCGCGGGAGGTCGAGATGGTGACGGCTGGCTGGAAGGCGGCGCTGCTGACGCCCGTGCAGGTGGTCTTGAGCCTGCTCCTCTTCGCGGAGTGCGCCCTGGCGCTCGGGCTGGCAGCCTGGCCCGGCGCCGCGCTCTGGCTGGCCGTGGAGGCGCGGCTCCCCGCCGCCGCGTGGCGCCTGCCGGCCCTCTGCGTGGCCGCGGCCGCGGCCTACTTCATCTTCGGCCTGGCCCTGCTGCTGGTGGTGCCCGCGCTTCGCTGGCTCACCTTCGCCCACGGCACGCCGGTGGGGCGCTTCCCCTACTTCTCGATGGGGGCCTGGCGCTGGGCCTCCTACAACGCGCTGACGCTGCTGGTCCGCTTCTCCTTCGTCAACTGGATCCGGGTGACGCCCTTCCTGCCGCTCTTCCACCGGCTCATGGGGGCCCGCATCGGCGCGCGCGTCCAGATCAACACGGCGGTGGTGGCCGACCAGAACCTCCTCACCATCGGCGACGACTCGGTCATCGGGGGCGACGTGACCCTGGTGGCCCACTCGGCCGAGCGGGGCCGGCTGTTCACGGCGCCGGTCACCATCGGGCGCAACGTGACCGTGGGGCTCATGGCGGTGATCCTGCCCGGCTGCACCATCGGCGACGGCGCGGTCATCGCCGCCGGCGCGGTGCTCTCCAAGCACGCCCGGGTGGGGCCGGGCGAGGTCTGGGCCGGGGTGCCGGCGCGCCGCGTCGGGCGGGTGCGCCGGGCCGCGGCGCG
>JAJYAW010000520.1 GCA_021779335.1 Myxococcales bacterium
GCCGCCCGGGCCGAGGCCACCCGGGGCGCCCGCGGCGTGGCCCGGGGGCCGGACCGGGTGGGGCCCCGCCCGCCGCGCGGCGCCCCCGAGCAGGTCTGGTACGCCGATCTCGACGCCCTCGACGAGCTGCGGGCCCTGGTCGCCGGCGACCGCCCCTTCGACATCTCGGACGGCGACGAGTTCATCGAGGGGAAGGTCACCGGCCTCGACGCCGGCATCGTGCGCAAGCTCCGCCGCGGCGACTACGCCGTGCAGGGCCACCTCGACCTGCACGGCCGGACCCGCGAGGAGGCCAAGGGCGAGGTGGAGCGCTTCCTCCGCGACGCGCGCCGGTCGGGCAAGCGCTGCGTGCTGCTGGTCCACGGGCGCGGGCTCCACTCCAGGGACCAGCTGCCGGTCCTGAAGGAGGCGCTGAGGAGCTGGCTCGGGCAGGCTCGCTTCGCCCGCCACGTCCTCGCCTTCGCCACCGCCCGCCCCACCGACGGCGGCGCCGGCGCGCTCTACGTCCTCCTGCGCCGCGCCGGCCGCTGAGTCGCGCGCGCCCTGGCCCGGGGCTCGACCCGACGCCCGCGTCCGGCCCCTGACCCGGTCCTCAAGGACCTGACCCGTCCGGGGGACCGCGGCTGCAAAAGGGGGCAGAAAAGGCGTCACGTTCCTGCGCCTCGTCAATCCATGGATCGTGAAGCTCGACGTGCTCCTTCGGGGGGGAGCCAGCCATGACCTGCCGAGTGTCGTCCCTGCCGGAATGCGACGGCTGAGCGTGCGCACGCCTTCCCCGGTTCCCTTGACCGGCGCGCACGTGCCCGACCTGACGCCCGCGCCGGCGGTGCTCCGGGCGCTGGCGCACGTCGGCGAGGTCGACCTGGCCAAGGGGCTCGGCCGGCGGCGGCTGGCCGAGTTGATCCGTCGCGTCGGACCGGTGTCGCCGCCACACCGGCACTGGCTCGTCCCCGCCACCGGCCTGCTCATCCTGGCGGCCGCGGCGCTCGCGCTCCTGCTCCGCTGAGCTCGCGGGGCGACCCCGGAGCGCGGTCGCGCCTGTCCCGCGGCCACGGCTCACCCCAGCGCCGTCACATCGGCTTCCGGGGCCTGTCTACACCTCGGAGCCCGGGGGGGCTTGGCTCACCCGTTTGCGTGGCGGGGGGCCGCCAGGGGCGCCGGAGGTCCGGAACCTTTCAGGGAGGGGGTCCGGACCCCCGGCGCTTCACTTCTTCGTCCCCCGCTCGCCCGACGTCCGTCCGGGCGGTACCATGCCTGCTCCATGACCACCGAGGGACGGGTCCAGAAGCTCCTGGCCGCCGGCGACCACCGGGGCGCCGCCTCGGAGGCCATCCGCGGCCTCGGCCCCAAGGTGCTCGGCTACCTGCGCTCCATCCTGCGAGACGACGAGGACGCGGCCGACGCCTTCAGCCACTTCGCCGAGGACCTGTGGCGCGGCATCGGGGGCTTCCGGGGCGAGTCCTCCTTCAAGACCTGGGCGTACAAGCTGGCCTGGTGCGCCGCCATGCACGTCCGCTCCGACGCCTGGAAGCGGCTGGGGCGGCGGCTCGAGACGGGCGAGGCCTCCCGGCTGGCCGACGAGGTGCGCACCCGGTCGGTGGTGCGCGACGAGAAGCAGCGGCGCTCGCTGGAGCGGCTCCGCGAGGCGCTCTCGGCCGAGGAGCAGACGCTCCTCTTCCTCCGGCTGGACCAGCAGCTCGACTGGAACGAGGTGGCCGAGGTCCTCTCGGCCGGCGGGACGGCGGTGGAGCCGACGGCGCTGCGCAAGCGCTACGAGCGCCTGAAGGAGCGGCTCGCCAAGATGGCCCGCGAGCAGGGGCTGACGGACTAGCGGGCCCGGGGTGGCCCGGGCGGGCGCCGTCCGGGGTGCGCCTCACTCCACGAGGCCGCGCTCCCTGGCCAGCCGGGTCAGCTTCTCCTTGAGCCGCTCGAACCGCTTTCGCAGCGCCGCGGCGTCGAGCGGCTGGGGGGCGTCGCCCATGACCTCGGCGATCTCCTCCCAGGAGAGCTGCTGGTCGATGCGCAGCACCAGCAGCGTCTGCTCCTCCTCGGTGAGCTCGGCGCGCAGCGCGTCGAGGGCCTGCCGCTGCCGCTCCACCCGGACGCCGGTGCGGGTGCGGATCTCCTCGGCGAGGCGGGAGGCCTCGCCCGTGCGGAAGCGACGGCCGCGGCGGCGCCAGGCCTCGTCCTTCAGGTTGAGCGCGGCGTTCCAGGCCAGCTTGAAGGCCCAGGTCTTGAGCGACGACTCGCCGCGCCAGGCGGGCAGCCCCTTCCAGAGGTGCTCGGCGAAGACGGAGAAGGCGTCGGCCGCGTCCGCCTCGTCGCGCAGCACGGCCTGCAGGTAGCCCAGGATCTTCGGCCCGAAGGACCGCAGCGCCTCGGTGGCCGCGCCGCGGTGGTCCCCCCGGACGAGCCTGGCCTTGACGTCCTCGTCGATGGTCACGTGGTCATCGTACCGGGCCGCGCCCCGTCCGGCGAGGGTCCGCCCGGCGGCGCGCGCCGGCGTGGCTTCACGGGCCGGCCGGGGTCCTGCGGCGGCCCCGGTCGGATCCCGCTTGCCCACCGATGGCGAGCATGGCTAGCGTGTACCCTTTCGAGGCGCGCCATCCCCCGTCCAGGTCTGGTCGGCCGGGTCGCTGGCGGGCGCGCCACACCAGGGGGAACCCCGAATGTCCCTTCGCCCGCTCTCGTCGGCCGTCGCGCTGGTGCTCCTCACAGCCTGCGGCCAGGCCGCCCAGCCGCCGTCCGCCGCCCCGGCCCAGCGGCCCCAGGCCCGCGCCGCTGGGGCCCAGCCGGCA
>JAJYAW010000521.1 GCA_021779335.1 Myxococcales bacterium
CCAGGTTTCCTGGAACAAAAAACCGAACTTCCATGGTTTTTTCCGAGGCCAATCCTGGCACTGCCGGGCAGACCAACGGCCGCAAGAGGAGGGAAACCAGGCATTCCGCCGGGCGCGGCTGGGTGGTGGCGGCCGACCGCTCGCGGCCGGCGCTCGACGACCTGCGCCGCATCGGCGCGGTGGACGACGCGGTCGAGGTGGACGCCACCGACGCGGTGGGCACGCTGGAGCGGCTGCGGCGCGGCGGGCCGCCCTTCGACCTGGTGGTGAACGCCTGCTCGGTGGCCGGCACCGAGCTGGCCTCCGTGCTGGCGGCGCGCGACGGCGGCACGGTCGTCTTCTTCTCCATGGCCACCAGCTTCACGGCGGCCGCGCTGGGCGCCGAGGGGGTGGGCAAGGACGTGACCATGCTGGTGGGCAACGGCTACGTGCCGGGCCACGCCGAGCTCACCCTCGACCTGCTGCGGCGCCAGCCCCGGCTGCGCGCCCTCTTCGAGCAGCGCTACGTCCGGTAGGCTCCGGGCGCGCCGCCCTGCTATCCTGGCCCGCATGACCGACGAGCAGGTGAAGCAGGTGGTGACCGCCTACCACGCCAGGCTCACGCGCGAGGGCTACCAGCCGGTCCAGATCGACTTCGATCGCACCACCGCCGGGTTCCCGCGCAGCCGCCAGCTCGAGCACGTCGCCTGGATGTGCGGCGAGATCCTGCAGGCCCTGGCGGCCGGCGACCGCGAGAAGGCCATGCGCTGGCTCGGCTTCGCCCAGGGCGTGCTCTGGGCGCAGGGCGTCTACGCGGTCAACGAGATGCGCGAGCAGAACCGGGCGGTCCGCCCGTACTGACCGGCGGCCCGCCCCGGACCGGTGGTATCCTCCGGCCCCTGGGGCCGTGGCGGAACTGGCAGACGCGGCGGACTTAAAAGGCCTGGCACCATGGCCGCGCCTGTCCGCTGGGGTGACCCGCCGGGGCCAGAGACCGCGATTCCAGGGCCGTTTTGAGGTTGGCCCGCCGGGCCGTGGCCGCCACGGTAGCCCAGCCAGGACAGAGAATGGGCCAAGAATGGGCCAGCGCCATCCCGCCCCATCAGGGACCCTCCGCCCCGTTGACGTGCGGGCTCCGATTGTCTACTGTAGCTGCATCGAGGGCAGGGAGAGGCCCCGACACCGGAGATGACGATGACGACCGAGACCATGGCGACGCTGGGAGCCGAGTGTCGCGCCCTGCTGGACTCGATGGAGAAGCTGGTCGTCCGCGTCAACTCCCGGACCGCCCCGACCGTCCCAGAGGCGAACCGGGCCGCGCACGCCGCTCTGTGCGCCGGGCTCTGCGTGGTCCACGAGTCGATGTGCCGGCTCGCGTCCCGGGACGCCTATGCGCCCGACAACGAGGAGGCGATTCGGGGCTACTGCGGTCCCGAGATCCTCCCCGGCTTGCCCTCCCTCGACTCCCTGTCGGAGGACTGACCGTGGCCACCTGCACCTGCCCCGCCTGCCTCGACCTCCCGGCCGCGCACGCCCCGGGTTGCCCCGCCGCGGGCGACCTGTTCGCCTCGTGCTCCTGCGGTGCGCAGGAGGCCCGCGAGGCCGCCATCGTGGCCGCGCACCCCTGGACCGAGGCGCAGGACGCCGACCTCCGCCGCGCCGACTCGGAGGGCTAGCCCATGCCCCCCACCGTCCGCGCCCTCCGCGCCGCCCGCTCCCTCGACGACCTGCTCCCCCTGCTCCTCGACCTGCCCACCGGCGGCGACATCGACGCCGCGCTCGAGCGCGAGACCACCCGCCTCCCGACGTTCGGCGGCCCGGCGCCCCGTTCGACCGATGGCGTCTGGTCCTGGGACGCGACCCGGCTCCTCGTCGGCCACGGGGACGGCTTCGAGATCATCCGCCGCCGCGTCTGCGAGGAGGAGGGCTGCGGCCGGGCCTGCGACTGCGACGGCGCCGGGGACGAACTCTGCCCGGCCCATTACAAGCAGATGCGCCGCACCGGCTCGACCCGGCCGATCCGCGTGCCGGCCGCCGGGCGCATCGGGGTCCGGCTCTCCGCTGCGGCGCTGGAGGCGCTCGGGGATCGGCCCGCCGAGCGCGCTCGCGAGGTGATCGAGGCGTGGGCCGCTGCCGCCTCGGCATAGGACGACGAGATCGCCTCCGGCTACGTCGTCGTCGAGGGGTGAGGGAGGGGCGCTGGCTGGTACGGCCTGGGCACCCCGCCGGCCCACCGCTGCCTGACGATGTCCTCGGCCGCGGCCTCCGCGCGCGAGGGCACCATCCTCGCGTCGATCAGGATCGCGACCCGCTCCTCGTACTCCTCGCGGGCGGCGGCGGGCCAGTCGCTCAAGACCCGCGGCAGGGCCGGGCCCCCGTCGCCCGCGCCGCTCGTCCGGCCCGGCCCCACCGCGGAAGTCACTCCCCCCCCAGGCAGACCTGCGGCCGGGCGCTGGCGCGGCAGAGCGCGTCGAGCTTGCGGTTGAGCAGGCCGAGCGCCTCCGTCTGCTGCCTCACGTAGACGTCCATGAGCTCCCGCTTGCCGCGCATCTCGGTCAGGTGGTCGTCCAGCTTGCGTTCCACGGGGGCCACCCGCGCCTCCACGAGCTCCGACGCCGCGGCGACCGCGAGCCGGTGGTCCAGGGCGTACAGGCCAGCGGAGAGCGCGACCAGGCCGCCGCCGATCAGCCAGGCGAAGCGCAGGAGCTGGGCGGCCGGGCGGAACCTCTTGCCGAGCACGTCCATGTCCTCGGGATCGTCGTCGCGGCGGCGCGGCGTCACGGCAGGCTCCTCCGCCACTCCTGCACGATGAGCA
>JAJYAW010000522.1 GCA_021779335.1 Myxococcales bacterium
GCGCCGCTCGGCGGCGGCCGCTACCGCGCGGAGGTGGGCTTCGCCGCGCCGGGCTTCTGGGACGTGCGGCTCGACGTGACGCTCGGCGGCCGGCAGGTCGGGCTGGTGCAGCAGGTGCGGATCGAGGGGGCGGCGGCCGCCCCCTGCGACCTGGCCGCCGCCCCCTGCCGCGCCAGCGCCGGCCCGCTCGAGATCTCGCTCGACCTGGGCCGCTCGCTCCGGCTCATGCAGGACCTGCCCGTGGCGGTGGAGGTCCGGCGCGGGGGCGCGCCGCTCGACGGCGCGGCGGTCGAGGTGAGCCTCGCCATGCGGGACATGGAGATGGGCGAGAACCGGGTGGTGCTCGAGCCCCTCGGCGCCGGCCGCTACCGGGGCGCCAGCGTGCTGGTCCGCTGCGCCAGCGGCCGCCTCGACTGGGTGGCCAACGTGACGGTGCGGCCCCCCGGCGGCGTGCCCCAGAGCGCCAGCTTCCCCTTCCGGGCGCGCGAGTGAGCCGGGTGGCGGCGCAGAGGGCGGCCCCTTGAACGGCCCGGCCGCCACGCTGACGGCCCAGGTCGCCGCCGGCGCCGCCGCCGGCCTGCTCTCCAGCTTCGGCCACTGCCTCGGCATGTGCGGGCCGCTGGTGGCCTCCTTCGGCCTGGTGGCCCGGCCCGGCCAGGGGGCCGCGCGGGCCGCGGCGGCGCAGCTCCCGTACCACCTCGGCCGCGTCACCACCTACGCCGCCATCGGCGGCGTGCTGGGCGCCACCGGCGCCTTCGTGAACGTGGCCGGCCGGCTGGCCGGGCTGGCCGACGTGGCGGCGGTGCTGGCCGGCCTCCTCATGGTGCTGCTGGGGCTGGGGGCGGCGGGCGCCTCCCTGACGCTCCGGCGGCTGGAGGCGCGCGCCTCGGGGCGGGTGCTGGCGCTGGCGCGGCCGCTCCTGGCCGGCGGCCCCTCGCGCCTCTACCCGCTCGGCCTGGCGCTCGGCTTCCTGCCCTGCGGCGCCTCCTGGACCTTCTTCCTCGGCGCGGCCGCCTCGGGCGGGCCGGTCCCCGGCTTCCTCATGGCGCTCGCCTTCGGGATCGGCACCGTGCCCGGGCTGCTGCTCCTCGGCGCGCTCGGGGCGCTGCTCGGGCAGCGGGCTCGCGGGATCCTGTACCGTCTCGGCGGCCTGCTCGTCGCGGTGATGGGCGCCCTCTTCCTGCTCCATGGCCTCGGGATCCGCGCTCCGCCGTGACCACCGCCGCCTCGCCGTCCCTGCTCCGCTGCGACCACTGCCTGCTCCCGTTCCCGGAGAAGGAGGCCGTGCGGGCGGCCTCGCCGGGCGGGGAGAAGGTCTTCTGCTGCGCCGGCTGCCGCGGCGTCTGGCAGCTGGTCGAGGAGGAGGGGCTGGGGCGCTTCTACGCGGAGCGCCGCTGGGCGCAGCCGGGCCGGCCGGTGGCGGCGCCGGAGGCGCCGGCCGACCTGGCCGCCTACCAGGTGGTGACCGCGCCCGACGGCGCCGCCGCCGACGTCGAGGTGGCCATCGACGGCATCCGCTGCGCCTCCTGCGTCTGGCTCAACGAGCGGCTGCTGCAGCGGACGCCGGGCGTCCTCTCGGCGCGGGTCAACTACGCCACCCACCGGGCCCGGCTCCGCTTCGATCCGCGCGCGGTGGACCTGC
This sequence comes from Myxococcales bacterium, assembly GCA_021779335.1. Taxonomy (GTDB): domain Bacteria; phylum Myxococcota; class Myxococcia; order Myxococcales; family Anaeromyxobacteraceae; genus JADKCZ01. The sequence continues at coordinate 1,643 of JAJYAW010000522.1, forward strand.
CCAGGCTGCTCGGGCGGATCCAGTCGGCCGGCTACGAGCCGCGCCCCTGGAGCGAGTCGGCGCAGGGGCGGGCGCGCGACGAGGAGGTGAGGGACCTGCTGGTGCGCATCGGCACCGCCTGGTTCCTCGCCTCCCAGCTCATGATCTACTCGGCCGCCCTCTACGCCGGGTACTTCCAGGGGATGGACCGCCCCATCCGCGCGCTGCTGGAGTGGATCTCCATCGCGCTGGCCGCGCCGGTCCTGCTCTGGGCCGGCGCCCCGTTCTGGCGCTCCACCTGGAAGGGGCTGCGCCACGGCCGCTTCAACATGGACTCGCTGGTGGTGCTCGGCTCCGGCGCGGCGCTGGCCTTCTCGGCCTGGCAGGCGCTCCACGGCGGCGAGGTCTGGAGCGACACCGCCGCCATGATCCCCACGCTGGTGCTGACGGGCCGCTTCGTCGAGGCGCGCGCCCGCCGCACCGCCTCCGAGGCGGTGGCCAGGCTGGCGACGCTGCGCCCGCGCCAGGCGCGGCTGGTCGACCCGGCGGCCGCGCCCGACCGGCTGGTCCCGGTGGACGCGGTGCGGGTGGGCGATCGGCTCCGCGTCGTGCCGGGCGAGCGGATCCCGCTCGACGGCCGCGTCCTGGAGGGCCGGTCGGAGGCCGACGAGTCGCTCGTCACCGGGGAGTCGCGCCCGGTGGCGAAGCGGCCGGGCGCCCCGGTCATCGGCGGCACCGTCAACCTGCACGGCAGCCTGCTCGTCGAGGTGACGCGGGTCGGGAAGGAGACGGTCCTGGCCGGCATCATCCGCGCCGTCGAGGAGGCGCAGGACCAGAAGCCGCGGCTGCAGGCGCTGGCCGACCGGGCGGTGGGCGTCTTCGTGCCCGGGGTGCTGCTGCTGGCGGCGGGGACGGTGGCGTGGCACCTGGCCCGGGGCCAGGGCGCCGAGCGGGCGCTCCTCACCGGCATCGCCGTGGTGGTCATCGCTTGCCCCTGCGCCCTGGGGCTGGCCACGCCGGTGGCGGTGCTCCTCGCCACCGGCCTGGCCTCGGCGCGCGGCCTGCTCGTCAGGGGGGGCGACGCGCTGGTGGCGGCCGGCGCGGTGCGCCAGGTGCTGCTCGACAAGACCGGCACGGTGACCCGCGGCCGGCCGGCGCTGCGCCAGGTGGTGG
>JAJYAW010000523.1 GCA_021779335.1 Myxococcales bacterium
CGCGACGCTGGCCGCCCTGGCCGCCCCGGCCGAGTGGTCGCGCGGCCTGGCGCTGGTGGTGGGCTTCCCGGAGCGGGTGCCGGGGGCGCCGCCGCCCGGCCTGGCCAACGCCGCCGCCCTCATCGCGGGGGGGCGGGTGGCCGCGGTGGGGCGCAAGTCGCTCCTCCCCACCTACGACGTCTTCGACGAGACCCGCTACTTCCTCCCCTCCGCGTCGGTCACCGCCGCGCCGCTGCCCGGGCTGACCGGCGCGCTCGGCCTCTCCATCTGCGAGGACGTCTGGAACGACAAGCGGTTCTGGCAGGTGCCGCGCTACGAGCGCGATCCCATCGCCGAGCTGACCGGCGCCGGGGCCGGGCTGATCGCCAACCTCTCCGCCTCCCCCTACGCGCTGGGCAAGCCGGCGCTGCGCGAGCGGATGCTCTCGGCCAGCGCCGCCGGCCACCGCGCCCCCATCGCCTACGTCAACCAGGTGGGCGGCAACGACGCCCTCGTCTTCGACGGCGGCTCCATGCTGGTGGGGCCGGACGGCCGCGTGCTGGCGCGCGCCCCGCTCTTCGAGGAAGCGCTGCTGGTGGCCGACCTCGACGGCGGGCGCCCCGAGGTGGTGGGGCTCGACGGCCGCCCCCGGCCGGCGGCGCCGGACGCCCCGGACGCCGAGGCCGACGAGCTCTTCCGCGCCCTCTCCCTGGGCGTGCGCGACTACGTGCGCAAGTGCGGCTTCAGGAGCGCCGTGGTGGGCCTGTCCGGCGGCATCGACTCGGCGTTGACCGCCTGCCTGGCCGCCGACGCCCTGGGCGCGGCGCAGGTGCTGGGCGTGGGCATGCCCTCCCGCTACAGCTCGGGCCACAGCCGCGAGGACGCGCGGGCGCTGGCCGCCGCGCTCGGCCTCCGCTTCATGGAGATCCCCATCGAGCCGATGCACGCCGCCTTCCTGGCGCAGCTCCAGCAGGCCACCGGGCAGCCGCTCGGGGACCTCGCCGAGCAGAACGTGCAGGCGCGCATCCGCGGCCAGATCCTGATGGCGCTCTCCAACGACACCGGCGGGCTGGTGCTCTCCACCGGCAACAAGAGCGAGCTGGCGGTGGGGTACTGCACGCTCTACGGCGACATGGCGGGCGGCCTGGCCGTCATCGGCGACCTGCCGAAGACGCTGGTCTACCGCGTGGCGCGCGCCGCCAACGCCCGGGCCGGGCGCCCGCTCGTCCCGGAGCGGACCTTCACCAAGCCGCCCTCGGCGGAGCTCAAGCCCGGCCAGGTGGACCAGGACTCGCTGCCGCCCTACGACGTGCTCGACGACATCCTGCACGCCTACCTGGAGGAGCGGCGCGGCGCCGACGAGATCGCGGCGCGCGGCCACCCCGCCGAGACGGTGCGGCGGGTCCTGCGCATGGTGCTGCTGAGCGAGTACAAGCGGCGCCAGGCGGCGCCGGTGCTCAAGGTGAGCGAGAAGGCCTTCGGCGAGGGGCGGCGGTTCCCCATCGCCCACGGCTGGCGGCCCTGAGGTGCCGGCGGCCCGGACCGCGGGAGGGGAGCAGGCCATGGCGAAGCGAGGCGGGAAGCGGGGCGGCGGGCGGGCGCCGGCGGGCGCGAGGCCGGCCGGCCTGGAGGTGGAGGCCTATCCACCCGGCACCCTCTCCCTCGACGCGGTGGACCTGTCCGCCGAGGTGGGGGGCGACGAGTACGAGGAGCGCGTCGTCGAGCTGCAGCAGCGGGCCTTCGCCCTCCAGATCAAGGGGTTCCAGGCGGGCGAGCGGACCATCGTGGCCTTCGAGGGCTGGGACGCCGCCGGCAAGGGGGGCTGCATCAAGCGGCTCACCGCGCTGATGGACCCGCGCGGCTACAAGGTCTGGCCCATCGCCGCGCCGCGCGACGAGGACGCGCGCCACCACTGGCTGTGGCGCTTCTGGCGCCGCCTGCCCGAGACCGGCGAGCTCACCGTCTTCGACCGCACCTGGTACGGCCGGGTGCTGGTCGAGCGGGTGGAGGGGCTGGCCCGCCCGGAGGCGTGGCGGCGCGCCTACGACGAGATCAACGCCTTCGAGCGCACCCTCACCTCCGACGGCGTCCGGCTGGTGAAGATCTTCCTGCACCTCTCGCGCGCCGAGCAGAAGCGCCGCTTCGAGGAGCGGCAGGAGGACCCGCTCAAGCGCTACAAGCTCGGGCCGGAGGACTGGCGCAACCGGAAGAAGTGGCCGGAGTACGAGCGGGCCATCCACGAGATGCTGGACCGGACGCACCGCCCCGACGCCCCCTGGGTGCTGGTGGCCGCCAACTCGAAGCGCCACGCCCGGCTCGAGGTGCTGCGCACGGTCATCGCCGCGATGTCCTGAGCGGCCGGGGGCGGCCGCACCGCAGGTCACCGACCCCCGCGGTCGAAAGGGCTGCGGGCGGCCGGCCGCGGCGCTAGGTATGGCGCCCGGGAGCCCACCACGTGACCACCGCGCTCGTCCTCCTCGCCGCCTTCCGCCTCCTCCACGTCGTCTCCATGGCCACCTGGCTGGCCGCCTCGCTCTGGCTGGCCGGGGACGCCCGCCGCTCGCTGGCGGCCGGCGCCGGGGAGGCGCGCGCCTTCGTGGCCCGCGCCCGCGCCGCGCTCCGGCTCGATCGGATCGCCGGGGCCGCCACCATCGTGAGCGGCGGGGCCCTCCTCCACTTCGCCCACGCCTGGCCGCCGCGCGCCGGGCTGGTGCTCGGCATGGCGCTGGCGGTGGTGCGCGCCGGCCTGACCGACGCCGTCCTGGCGCCCGGGGTGAGGTCGATCGCGGCCGGCCTCGAGGGCGGCCAACCG
>JAJYAW010000048.1 GCA_021779335.1 Myxococcales bacterium
CGACTACACTCGCCTCCCCACATGCCCCGCCCCGCCCTCGCCCGCGCCCGCCGCCTCGTCGTGAAGGTCGGCACCGGGACCCTCACCGACGCCGCCGGCCGCTTCGACCGGGAGAACTGCGCCCGGCTCTCGGCCGAGCTCGCCCGGGTGGCGGCCGGCCGCCGGCTGGTGCTCGTCTCCTCGGGCGCCGTGGCGCTCGGCGCCGAGCGGCTCGGCCTGGTCCGCACCAGGGGCCGCCCCTGGGACATCGCCACCAAGCAGGCCTGCGCCGCGGTGGGCCAGCCGCACCTCATGGCCGCCTGGGGCGAGGCGCTCGGCGCCCGCGGGCTGCAGGTCGCCCAGGTGCTCCTCACCGCCGAGGACCTGGCCAGCCGCAAGCGCTTCCTGAACGCCCGCCGCACCTTCCAGCAGCTCCTGGAGCGCGGCGTGGTGCCGGTGGTCAACGAGAACGACACCGTGGCGGTGGAGGAGATCAAGGTCGGCGACAACGACACCCTGGCGGCGCTGGTGGCCGGCTGCGTCGAGGCCGACCTGGTGGCCATGCTCACCGACGTGGAGGGGCTCTACGACCGCGACCCGCGGGAGCGGGGGGCCGTGCTCTTCCACGAGGTGGAGCGGGTCACCGCCGAGGTGGAGCGCCTCGCCGGGGGGGCGGGCTCGGAGCGCTCCACCGGCGGGATGATCACCAAGGTGAAGGCGGCCCGCCGGCTCGGCGCCCAGGGCGTGGTCACCGCGCTGCTCTCCGGCCGGCGCCCCGGCGCGCTGGCGGCGCTGCTGGCCGGGGAGCGGGTGGGCACGGTCTTCGCCGCCGCGGCCCGGCGGCTCTCCGCCCGGGACGGCTGGCTCAGCGCCGCCGCCAAGGGCAAGGGGCTCATCCTGGTGGACGCCGGGGCGCGCCGCGCCATCGAGGAGAAGGGGAAGAGCCTCCTCCCCAGCGGCGTGAAGGGCGTGCACGGCCAGTTCGGCGTGGGCGACCCCGTCGAGATCGCCGTCGAGGCGGCCCGCCCCTTCGCCCGGGGGCTGGCCGGCTACGGGGCCGACGACGTGCGCCGCCTGGCCGGCAAGAAGTCCGCCGAGATCGAGGCCACCCTGGGCTTCAGGTACACCGACGAGGTGGTCCACCGGAACGACCTCGTCCTCCTCGACTGACCCCGGCGCGCCGGCCGGAGGGCGGTGCGGCTTCGCGCCCCCGGGGAGGCGGTGGTATGAGGGGCCTCGAGCGCGCCATGAGCCCGACCCAGGACACCCTGCCCGCCCGGATGCGGGCCATCGCCGAGGCGGCCCGCGACGCGGCCCGCCGGCTCTCCCACGCCCCCACCGCCGCCAAGGACCAGGCGCTCCGCGCGGGGGCGCGCGCCATCCTGGCCCGGCAGGACGGGATCCTGGCCGCCAACCGCGAGGACCTGGCGGCGGCCCGCGCGGCCGGACAGGGCGCCGCCTACCTGGATCGGCTCGCCCTCGACCCGCGGCGGCTGGCGGACATCGCCGCGTCCATCGAGGCGGTGGCCGCGCTGCCGGATCCCATCGGCGAGGTGACCGACTCCTGGCGCCGCCCCAACGGCCTGCTCGTCAAGCGGGTGCGCATCCCGCTCGGCGTGGTGCTCATGGTGTACGAGGCCCGCCCCAACGTGGCGGCCGAGGCGGCCGCGCTCTGCGTCAAGAGCGGCAACGCCGCCATCCTGCGCCCCGGCTCGGACGCGCTGCGCTCCTCGCTCGCGCTGGTGGCCGCCTTCGGCGAGGGGCTGGCCGCCGGCGGGCTGCCGGCCGCGGCGGCCCAGGTGGTGCCCACGCCGGACCGGGAGGCCACCTTCGCGCTGCTGCAGCTCGACGACCTCATCGACCTCGCCATCCCGCGCGGCGGCCCCTCGCTCATCAAGGCGGTGGCGGAGCGCTCGCGGGTGCCGGTGGTGAAGCACTACATGGGCGTCTGCCACCTCTTCCTGGACGCCACCGCCCGGGTCGACCAGGCGGTGGCCCTGGCGCTGAACGGCAAGGTGCAGCGCCCCGGGGTCTGCAACGCCCTGGAGTGCCTGCTGGTCCACCGCGACGCCGCGCCCGCGCTGCTGCCGGCGGTGGGGCAGGCGCTGGCCGGGGCCGGCGTGGAGCTGCGCTGCGACCCCACCGCGCTCACCATCCTCTCCCGCGCCGGCGTGAAGGGCGTGCCGGCCGCGCCGGAGGACTTCGGCCGCGAGTTCCTCGACCTCGTCATCGCCGTCCGCGTGGTGCCGGACCTCGACGCGGCCATGGACCACATCGCCCGCTTCGGCTCGCTCCACACCGAGTCCATCCTGACGCGGGACCTCGAGAGCGCCCGGCGCTTCGAGCGCGAGGTGACGGCCAGCGCGGTGATCATCAACGCCTCCACGCGGTTCAACGACGGCGGCGAGCTGGGGCTCGGCGCCGAGATCGGCATCTCCACCACCAAGCTCCACGCCTTCGGGCCCATGGGGCTCAACGAGCTCACCACCCGGAAGTTCGTGGTGGAGGGCGATGGGCAGACGCGCGCCTGAGGGCGCGCCAGAGGAGAGGGACGAATGGCGACCAGGAAGAAGGCCCCCGCGAAGAGGACCCCCGCCAGGAAGGCGCCGCCCCGCAAGGCGGCGCCCGGGAAGGCGGGCGGGCGGCCGGCCTTCAAGGCCGGCAAGCCGGGCGGCGGCAAGAAGGCCGGGCGGAACCCGGAGCGGAAGCTGCCGCGCAAGTACGGCCCGCGCCGCAAGACGCCCAGGTCGATCGGCCGCGAGGCGGCCCAGCCGGTCCAGGCCCGGGCGCCGTCCGCGCCCGACACCGTCCGCCCGGTGGCGCTGCTGGTGGCCAGGGCCGGCCTCGAGAAGAAGGCCGAGGACGTCACCCTCTTCGACGTGCGCGGCCTCTCCTCCTACGCCGACTACCTGGTCATCATGACGGCCGACTCCGACCGGCAGGCCGGCGCGGTGGCCGACAACGTGGACGCCGTCATGAAGGCGGCCGGGCACACCAAGGTGGCGGTCGAGGGATACGAGACCGGCACCTGGATCATCGTGGACTACGGCGACGTGGTGGCCCACGTCATGGGGCGCACGGCCCGCGAGTTCTACGACCTCGACGGCCTGTGGGCCGACGCGCCGCGCGAGAAGGTCGAGGGGTAGGGCGCCGCCGGTCGCCCCGGAGGCGGCCCCTGGCGCGTCGGCACCCTGCGCTAGCGCCAGGCGCGCACGGCGGGGTCCGTGTGGCACCTGGCGGTGCAGCCGGCGCCGTCCCAGGTGGCGACGCCCGGGGTGATGAAGACCACCTCCGTCACGCCGTCGACGTGGTTGGGTCCGACGGCGCCGGTCGTGTCGACGGTGCCGGTGTGGCAGACCGAGCAGGTGTAGCCCAGGCCGGTGACGTGGAAGGCGTGCTGCCCGGAGGCGGGCGGGTTGCCGTGGCAGCCGGCGCAGCCGAGCTCGGCGCCCGTCCAGACCGGCGGCGGCGCGACGGCCCCGGCGGCGTTGGCCAGCGTCGTGCCGTGGCAGTAGGTGGTGCAGGTCCCGGTGGCCTGGTCGTAGCTGCCGAGGGCGGCCGGGAGCGAGCCCGAGCCGACGAGGGCCACCGGCGCGCGGCCGGCGCCGCCGGCGTGCGAGAGGTCGCCCGGCACGGCGTGGCAGGTGGCGCAGGCGATGGCCGGCGTGACGTAGGCCGCGCCGGAGGTCGACCCCAGGCCGGTGAGGTGGGCCTGGTGGGCGCCGGTGCGCGCCGGGACGGGGGCGTGGGCCGGGTCGAGCCGCTGCGCCAGCGCGTCCGGCGGGGCCGCCCAGGTCGGGTGGGCGGCGACGTCGTAGCCGGCCTGCGTGGTGGGGTTCCTGGCGCCGTGGCAGAAGGAGCAGTTGCTGCTCCAGGCCGTCCAGCCGGCCGCCGCGTGGCAGGCGGTGCAGGACGGGCCGCTGCCGCCGCCGTAGTCGGCGCCGTGGCAGGCCTTGCAGTCGAGCGAGGTGTCGCCGCCCAGGTAGGCGAAGAACCTGGGGCCGTGGGTGGCCGGCGAGGAGAAGTCGACGTGGCCCGAGGCCTCGACGACGCCGTTCATGTGGTGGCCGCCGGCGACGTCGATGGTGCCGTCGGCCTTCACCGTGGCCGGGTGGCAGGCGTTGCAGGCCGTGCTGGCCGCGGCGTGGCTGGGGGGCGGGGCGCCGTGGCAGCTCGTGCAGCCGAGGTGCGCCTGGCCGGGGGCGTTCCAGACGGGCGCGGTGAAGGCGCCGCCGGCGGCGAGCGTGGCCCCGTGGCAGTAGACGCCGCTGCAGGTGGCGGTGGTCGCGCTCCACTGCGGGGTGGCCCCACCCAGGGTGGCGCCGCCCGAGAAGGCCACCTCGGCCACGCCGTTGATGTGCTCCGTCCCGGAGGCCGGCACCACGTGGCACTCGTCGCAGCGCACGGCGGGGCGGAAGTCGGCCCGGCCGAGGTGGGCCTGGTGCGCGCCCACGCCGAGGGCGGTGGTGGCCGTCGCGCCGCTCGCGCTCCGCGGCGGGGCCGCGTTGCCGGAGACGCCGCCGTGGCACTGCTGGCACTCGGGGACGCCGCTGGCCTCGCTGTTGCGCGCCGTGCTGCAGCCGGCCGCGGCGAGCGCCAGCGCGGCGAGGAGGGCAAGGCGGGACGACGGCGAGGCGCGGCGGACGTGTCGGATCACGGGGGCTCCCTGCGGCGAGACCTGCAACCACCAGAAATCAGGTCCCGGCCGCGGGAACCTTGAGCGAGATCAAGAAACCTCCAGAAGAGGCCCGTCCACCTTGCCTTGGCGCCGACCTGATCTGCTAGACTCGCCTGTCCTACACGGCAGTCCAGACCAAGCCCCCGCGGCCAGCTCTCAACGTCGCGGGACGACACGTCTTTTAGACCACGCACGCAGCGCGGGACCGCCTGAGGTCCCGCCACGAGGAGGCCGAAGATGGCGGGCAGGCGAATGGTGACGATGGACGGCAACGAGGCCGTCGCGTCGGTGGCGTACCGGATCAACGAGGTCGCCGCCATCTACCCCATCACTCCCTCCTCGAACATGGGCGAGTGGGCCGACGAGTGGTCGGCCAAGGGCCAGAAGAACATCTGGGGCACGGTCCCCTCGGTGGCCGAGATGCAGTCGGAGGGCGGCGCCGCCGGCGCGGTCCACGGCGCGCTGCAGTCCGGCGCCCTGACGACGACCTTCACGGCGTCGCAGGGGCTGCTGCTCATGATCCCCAACATGTACAAGATCGCGGGCGAGCTCACCGCGTTCTGCATGCACGTGTCGGCGCGCACCCTGGCCACCCACGCCCTCTCGATCTTCGGCGACCACTCCGACGTCATGGCGGTGCGCCAGACCGGCTTCGCGCTGCTGGCCTCGGCCTCGGTGCAGGAGGCGCACGACTTCGCGGTCATCGCCCAGCTCGCCTCGCTCCGCTCGCGCGTCCCCTTCCTCCACTTCTTCGACGGCTTCCGCACCTCCCACGAGGTGGCCAAGATCGAGGAGCTGACCGACGACGACCTGCGCGCCCTCATGCCGGAGGCGCTCGTCGCGGCCCACCGGGCCCGCGCCCTCTCGCCGGACGCCCCCTCGGTGCGCGGCACCGCCCAGAACCCCGACGCCTTCTTCCAGGCCCGCGAGGCCTGCAACCCCTACTACGCCGACTGCCACCTGCACGTGCAGGCGGCCATGGACCTGTTCGCCAAGCAGGTGGGGCGCCAGTACCACCTCTTCGAGTACCTGGGCCACCCGGAGGCGGAGCGGGTGGTGGTCATCATGGGCTCCGGCTGCGAGACCGCGCAGGAGACGGTGGAGCACCTGGTCGCCCAGGGCGAGAAGGTCGGCCTCATCAAGGTCCGGCTCTACCGGCCCTTCGCGCTCGGCGAGTTCATGACCGCCCTGCCGCGCACGGTGCACCACCTCGCCGTGCTGGACCGCACCAAGGAGCCCGGCGCCCTCGGCGAGCCCCTCTACCAGGACGTGGTGACGGCGCTCCGCGAGGCCGAGCAGGCCCACATCGACCGCTTCCACCACCAGCTCACGGTGCTGGGCGGCCGCTACGGCCTCTCCTCCAAGGAGTTCACGCCGGCCATGGTGAAGGCCGTCTTCGACGAGCTCGGCCGGCCGCGCCCCAAGCGCCACTTCACCGTCGGCATCAACGACGACGTGACCCACCTCTCGCTCAAGTACGACCCGGCCTTCGACATCGAGAAGCCGGACGTGGTGCGGGCGCTCTTCTACGGCCTGGGCGCCGACGGCACGGTGGGCGCCAACAAGAACTCCATCAAGATCATCGGCGAGGACACGCCCAACTACGCGCAGGGCTACTTCGTCTACGACTCCAAGAAGTCCGGCTCCATCACCATCAGCCACCTGCGCTTCGGGCCGCGCCCCATCCGCTCGCAGTACCTGGTGACCAAGGCCAACTTCGTGGCCTGCCACCAGTTCGGCTTCCTCGAGAAGTACGAGATGCTGGAGTTCGCCGCGCCGGGCGCCACCTTCCTGCTCAACTCGATCTACGGGCCGGACCAGGTCTGGAGCCAGCTGCCCCGGGAGGTGCAGGAGCTCATCCTGCAGCGGCAGCTCAAGTTCTACGTCATCGACGCCTTCAAGGTGGCGCGCGAGACCGGCATGGGGGTGCGCATCAACACCATCATGCAGACCTGCTTCTTCGCCATCTCCGGCGTGCTGCCGCGCGACGAGGCCATCGCCCACATCAAGAAGGCCACCGAGAAGACCTACGCGCGCAAGGGCGCCGACGTGGTGCGCAAGAACTTCCAGGCCATCGACGAGACGCTGGCCAACCTCTTCGAGGTGAAGACGGCCGGCCGCGCCGTCGGCGGCCCGCGCCGCCCGCCCACCGTCTCCGAGGCCGCGCCCGAGTTCGTCCAGCGGGTCACCGCGCTCATGCTGGCCGGCAAGGGCGACCTCCTGCCGGTCTCGGCCTTCCCGGTGGACGGCACCTGGCCGAGCGCCACCTCCCGGTGGGAGAAGCGGGCCATCGCGCTCGAGGTCCCGACCTGGGAGCCGTCGCTCTGCATCCAGTGCAACAAGTGCGCGCTCATCTGCCCGCACGCCTGCATCCGGCCCAAGTTCTACGACCCGGCCGCGCTGGCCGACGCCCCGCCCACCTTCAAGTCGATGGACTTCAAGTCGGCCGAGGTGAAGGGGAAGAAGTACAGCCTGCAGGTCTCCACCGACGACTGCACCGGCTGCACGCTGTGCGTGGAGATCTGCCCGGCGGAGTCGAAGACCGAGAAGGGCCGGAAGGCCATCAACATGGCCGACGTCCTGCCCATCCGCGAGGCGGAGCGGAGGAACTGGGACTTCTTCCTCGCCATCCCCGACGCGGAGCGCAAGGGCCTCAAGCTCGACGTGAAGGGCACCCAGTTCCTGCAGCCGCTCTTCGAGTTCTCCGGCGCCTGCACCGGCTGCGGCGAGACCCCCTACGTGAAGCTGCTGACGCAGCTCTACGGCGACCGGGCCATCATCGCCAACGCCACCGGCTGCTCCTCCATCTACGGCGCCAACCTGCCGACCACCCCGTACACCAGGAACGGCGACGGGCGCGGGCCGGCCTGGGCCAACTCCCTCTTCGAGGACAACGCCGAGTTCGGCTACGGCATCCGGCTGGCGGTGGACAAGCAGGCCGAGCACGCCCGCGAGCTGCTCTCCACCCTGGGCGGCAGCGTGGGCGACGAGCTCGTCAAGGCCATCCTCGAGGCCGACCAGTCGGACGAGAAGGGGATCGACGCGCAGCGCGAGCGGCTCAAGCTGCTCAAGAACAAGCTGGCCAGGGCCACCGGCTTCGAGGGGCGCTGGCTCGGCCAGATCGCCGACTACCTGCTCAAGAAGTCCATCTGGATCGTCGGCGGCGACGGCTGGGCCTACGACATCGGCTACGGCGGCCTGGACCACGTCATCGCCCAGGGGCGCGACGTGAACATCCTGATCCTCGACACCGAGGTCTACTCCAACACCGGCGGCCAGGCCTCCAAGGCCACGCCCATGGGCGCGGCGGCCAAGTTCGCCACCGCCGGCAAGACCATGCCCAAGAAGGACCTGGCCATGCTGGCCATGGGCTACGGCCACCCCTACGTGGCCCGCGTGGCCATGGGGGCCAAGGACGCCCAGACGGTCAACGCCTTCAAGGAGGCCGACGGCTACTCCGGCACCTCGGTGATCCTGGCCTACTCGCACTGCATCGCGCACGGCTACGACATGGCCGACGCGCTCACCCAGCAGGAGCGGGCGGTGGACTCGGCCTACTGGCCGCTCTTCCGCTACGACCCGCGGCGCATCGCGGCCGGCGAGAGCCCGCTCAAGCTGGACAGCGCGGCGCCCAAGATCGACCTGCAGGCCTTCCTGGCCGGCGAGACCCGCTTCCGCCAGGTGGAGCAGGCCAACCCGGCCATCTACAAGAAGCTCATGGACCAGGCGCAGCTCGACGTGCGCGAGAAGTACGCCCTCTACGAGCAGCTGGTCCGCTCCATGAGCCCGGCCAACCGGGTGCCGGGCGCGGCCGGCGCGCCGCCCAAGGCCCGGAGCTGAGGCGGCGCCGCCTCGACCGGGCGGCCAGGTGACGCGTCGTGGGTCCGGCCCGCGTGGTGGGCCGGACCCTCTCCCTTCGGGCGAAGGGTTGGCCGTGATCAGGGCGCGGCGGAGTGGCCGGCGTAGGATGGCCGGGCGCCCGGCGGCCGGCCGGGCCCGGAGCACGCCATGTCCCGTCTCGCCCGACCCGCCTGGCTCCCCGTCGCGCTGCTCCTGGCGGCCTGCCAGCGCCAGCCCATCAAGCTGGGCGGCGCCTTCGGCCTCTCCGGCCGCCACTACGACCTCGGCGTCTCGGGCCGCGACGGTGCCACGCTCGCGGTCGAGGAGCTGAACGCCGCGGGCGGCGTGGGCGGGCGGCGGCTGGAGTTCCTGGTCCGGGACGACGCGCAGGACCCTCGGGTCGCCCGCGCCGCCGTCCAGGCGCTCGTCGACCAGGGCGTGGTGGCCATCGTGGGCCACATGACGAGCGCCATGACCGAGGCGACGCTGCCGCTGGCCAACCAGGCCCACGTGCTCCTGGTGAGCCCGACCACCAGCGCCTCCACCTTCCAGGGGCGGGACGACTGGCTCATCATGCTCTACCCGTCGACCCGGAGCAGCACCGCCATGCTGGTGGAGCGGCTCGCGGCGGTGGATGGCGTGCGCCGGCTCGCCGTCATCTACGACCTCTCCAACCGCGCCTTCACCGAGTCGTGGCACGATCTCGTGAAGGCGGGGCTGGAGGCCCGCGGCGGCCAGGTGCTGGCCGTCCCCTTCACCTCGGGCGAGGACCGCTCCATGGGCGCGCTGGCCGAGCGGGCCCTGGCGGCGCGGCCCGACGGCGTGCTCGTGGTGGCCAACGCCCTCGACTCGGCGTCCCTCTGCCAGCAGCTCCGCAAGCGGAGCGCCGTCGTGCGCCTCTACGGGACGGACTGGGGCTTCACGCAGGACGGCGTCGCCCAGGGGGGCCGGGCCGTGGACGGGGCCATCTTCACCCTCAAGGTGGACCTGGAGGACCGGACGCCGACGTTCCAGCGCTTCCGCAACGCCTACCAGGTCCGCTTCGGCCGGGTGCCGGACTTCGCCGCCATGCTCGGCTACGAGGCGGTACAGGTCGTCGCGGCCGGGCTCCGGCGCGACGCCAGCCGCGAGGGGCTGCGGGCGGCCATCCTCGGGCTCGGCACCGTCAACGGGCTCCAGGAGGACTTCCGCATCGACCGCTTCGGCGACGTGGGCCGCCGCCAGTTCCTCATGACGGTCCGGGACGGCCGGATCGTGCCGCTCCGATGATCGGGTCGCGCCCCACCCCGCTCTCCGCCTGGCTGACGGGCTCGGCGCTGCTCATCGCGCTGGTCCCGGCGCTGCTGCTCGGCGGGGTGGCGCTCCGCGATCTGTCGGCGCGGGAGCAGGAGCGGGCCGCCGAGCGGAGCGCCCAGCTCGCCCAGGCCGTGGCGGGGGAGGTGGGGCGCATCCTCCAGGCCCAGGTCATCCACCTCACCGAGGTGAGCATCGAGGCCGAGCGCCACCCGGAGGCCAGCGCCGCCTGGCTGGAGGAGACGCTGGACGTCCACGTCGCGGCCAACCCGATGCTCCGCGCGCTCCTCCTGACGGACCGGCGTGGCCGGGTCATCCACGAGCGCCCCGCCGATCCGGACCTCCACGGCACCGACCTCTCCCGGCAGCCGTGGCTGGAGGAGGCCTGGTCCACCGGCGCGCCGACCTGGTCCGCCGCCACCATCTCGCCGACCGGTCGGCCGGTGGTCACCCTGGTGGTGCCCGGGGCGCGCTGGGCGGTGGTGGGGTACCTCGACCTCGCCGCCCTGTCGGACATCGTGGACCGGATCCGCGGCGGCCCGGCCGGCGGCGCCACGGTGCTGGACCGCGACGGGGCCATCCTGGCCGACCGCGACGTGGCGCTGGTGCGACAGCACGCCAGCCTGCGCGAGCTGCCGCTGGTGAAGCGGGCGCTCTACGGCGAGGAGGGCACGGAGGTGATCTCGCTGCGGGGGGAGGACCGGCTCGCCAGCGTGGCCACCGTCCCCTCCACGCGCTGGGTCGTCCTGGTGGCCGAGCCGGTGCAGGCCGCCTTCGCCAAGCTGGAGCGGTCGCGCCTGCTCCTGCTCCTGGTGCTGGCGGGCGGGCTGGCGGCGGCGGGGCTCACCTCGGCCCTGCTCTCCCGCCGCATCCTCCGGCCAGTCCGCGCCCTCGGGGCGCGGGTCCGCGCCCTGGCCGCCGGGGAGCCCCTGCCGGCGGCCGGGCCGGCCGGGGCCATCCGCTTCCGCGAGCTCGAGCAGCTCACGGCCGGCTTCGAGGCCATGGCGCAGGCGGTGCGGGGCCGGCAGGAGGCGCTGGAGCGCTCCGAGGCCAACCTGCGGCACATCGTCGAGACGCCGCTGGTGGGCGTCCTGCGCACCGACCTGGCGAGCGAGATCCTGTTCGCCAACGAGGCCATGGCCCGCATCCTCGGCGTCCCCTCGGCGGCGGCGCTCGCGGGGCGCCGCATGGTGGACTTCTACGTCGACCCGGAGCAGCGCCGGCAGGTGGTGGAGGACGTCCTCGCCTCCGGCCAGTCGGTCAACCGCGAGGTCGAGCTCCGCACGCCGGCGGGGGAGCGGCGCGTCGGGCTCCTCAACGTGACGCAGGAGGGTGACGCCCTCGTCAGCCTGGTCGCCGACATCACGGCCCTCAAGCAGAGCGCCGCCGAGCGGGAGCGGCTGGAGCAGCAGCTGGAGCGGGCCCAGCGCATCGAGGCGGTCGGGCGGCTGGCCGGCGGCGTGGCCCACGACCTCAACAACGTGCTGACCGCCATCATCGGCTACGCCCACATGCTGGCCGAGGCGCTGCCGCCGGAGCACGAGGAGCGCGAGAGCGTGGACGGGATCCTGGAGGCCGCCGGGCGGGCCACCGGCATGACGCGCAGCCTGCTCACCTTCAGCCGCAAGCAGCCCCTCCAGCCGCGGCCGGTGGACCTGCGCGACCTCGTGCGCGGCGCGGCCGCACTGCTGCGCCGCCTGCTGGGCGAGGACGTGGAGTTCGTCCTCGACCTGCCCCAGGAGCCGCTGGTGGCGGTGGTGGACCCGGCGCGCCTGGAGCAGGTGCTGGTCAACCTGGGCACCAACGCCCGCGACGCCATGCCGGGCGGCGGGCGGCTCACCGTCGCGGCGGCGCACGTCGAGCTCCAGGCCGGCGACGCCGCGCGCCACGGCCTGGGCGGGGCCGGCGCCTTCGTCCGGCTCACCGTCAGCGACGAAGGCCAGGGGATGACCGAGGAGGTGCAGCGGCAGGCCTTCGAGCCCTAGAT
>JAJYAW010000049.1 GCA_021779335.1 Myxococcales bacterium
TGGTGACCGACCGCATGGCGGTCACCTCCTCCTCGGTGAGGTCGCGCCAGTGGCCCGGGCGGAGCCGGGCCACCGTGACGCCGCCGAACTCGGGCCGGAAGAGCCGCAGCACCGGCAGCCCCACCGCCTCGCAGAGCCGCTTGACGAAGTGGTTGCGCCCCTCCCCCACCACGATCTTCACCCAGGTGTTCTTCTCCGCCTTCTCGTGGACCTCGGCGACGAGGGCCTTGGCCGGGCCGTCCTCCAGGCGCACCCCCTCGCACATCCGGCGCAGGGCGGCCGGATCCGGGTCGCCCTTGGTCTTGACGAGGTAGACGCGCCGGTGGCCGAAGCTCGGGTGGGCCAGCCGGTTGGCCAGCTCGCCGTCGTCGGTGAAGAGCAGCGCCCCCTCGGCGTCGTAGTCGAGCCGCCCGACCGGGAAGACCCGCTCCTTCACGCCGCCGAGGTAGCCGCGGGCGGTGGGGCGCCCCTGCGGATCGGCGAGCGTGGTGACGCACCCGGGCGGCTTGTAGAGGAGGACGTAGCGGCGGCTCGCCTTGCGCTCCACCGGCGCGCCGTCCACCACCACCAGGTCCCGCCCCGGGTCGACCTTGGTGCCGAGCTCGGTGATCACCTTGCCGTTCACGCGGACGCGGCCGGACTGGATGATCTCCTCCGCCTTGCGGCGCGAGGCCATCCCGGCGTCGGCGAGGAACTTCTGCAGCCGGACCGTGGCGCTGGGGTTCTTCTTCATGGCGTGGCCGGCTCGTCCTCGCCCGGCTCCTCCTTCGGCGTCAGGGCGGCCGAGGCGGCCAGCCCCACGGCTTCGGCCTTCTCGAGCGCCTGCTCCAGCTCCGCCAGGGCCTGGTCCGACTCGGCCTGCCTGGCCTCCAGCCTGGCCTCGAGCGTGGCGTCGGTGAGCTCGTCCACCAGCCCGGAGATGGGCGGCTCGGCCTGCTGCTCCACGATCTCGCGGTGCTCCACCGAGAGCTCGTGGAACTCGCGCAGCGTGGGGAGCGAGGCCAGGTCCTTGAGCGCGAAGAACTCCAGGAACTCGCGGGTGGTGCCGTAGAGGATGGGGCGTCCCGGCTCCTCCTTCTTGCCCAGGATCTTGATGAGCTTGCGCTCCAGCAGCGCCTTGACCACGGCGCCGCAGTCGACCGCCCGGATCTCCTCCACCTCGGGGCGCGTCACCGGCTGGCGGTAGGCGATGATGGCCAGGGTCTCCAGCGCGGCGCGGGTGAGCCGCTGCGGCTTCACCTTGAGGAAGCGGCGGGCGAAGGCCGAGTTGTCCGGCGAGGAGCGGAGCTGCCAGCCGCCGGCCACCTCGTGGAGCACCACGCCGCAGACGCCCTCGCGGTAGTGGCCGGAGAGCTTGTCGAGCGCCTTCTCCAGCCGCTCCGCCTCGACGCCGGAGGCCTGGCGCAGCTCCTCCACCGTGAGCGGGCGCTCGGCCAGGAAGAGGAGCGTCTCCACCACCGTCCGGACCCGGTCGGCGCTGAGCCGCCTGGCGGCCGCCGCCAGCTTCTCGAACGGCTCCTCCTTCTCGTCGGAGACGTCGATGTCGGCCGGCTCAACCTCGTCGAGGGCCGGGTCGCTCTTGGCCTCCTCGGCCGCCTGCAGCGCCTGCAGCTCGTCGGCGGAGACGCCGCCGGCGCCGGCCGGTGCGGGGGCCGCCTCCGGCGGGGGGGCGCCCGCGGCGCCTGCCGGCTGGCTGGGGTCGGTCATCGGTAGTCCTCCTGCGCGCCGGCGGGCGTCCCGTCGCCGAGGGTGTCCTTCGCCTCGACCAGGATCTCCGCCCCGGGCACGCCGGCCTCGTCGATCGAGGCCTGGTAGATGCGGATGAGCTTGAGCTTGGCCATCTCCAGGATGGCCAGGAAGGTGGCGATGACGGCCGAGCGGGTGTGGGGCGCGTCGGCCGGGCCGGCCAGCAGCTCCTCGAAGGTGGCCCGCCGGTGGAGCCGGAGCACCTCCACCACCCGGGCGATGGCGTCGGTGATGCTGAGCCTGTCGGTGAAGACCTCGTGCTGCCGCTCCGGCCTGGCGTTCTTGAGCGCCCGGGCCAGGGCCTCGATGAGCTTGAAGACCGAGACGTCGGCCAGCCCCTCCGGGCCGTCGCCCCCGATGCGCTCGGCGCGGGCCCGCCGGGTGAAGACGGTCCGGTCCAGGATGTCGCGCTGGCCCAGCTCCTCGCCGGCCGCCTTGTACTTCTGGAAGACGAGGAGCCGCCGCACCAGCTCGGCGCGCGGGTCGACGCCGGCCTCCTCGGGCGAGGCGGCGTCCTCGGCCACCTCGGTGCGCGGCAGGAGCAGCTTGCTCTTCATGAGCATGAGCTGCGCCGCCATGTCGAGGAAGCCGCCGGCCAGGTCGATGTCGAGGACGCGGAGGAGCTCGAGGGTCTGCAGGTAGCTCTCGGTGATGCGGGCGATGGGGATGTCGAAGAGATCGACCTGGTGCTCCTTGACCAGGTGGAGGAGCAGGTCGAGCGGCCCCTCGAAGGGGGCCTGGCCGGCCTTGAAGGGCGGCAGCGAGACGCGGAAGGCGTCGGCCGGCCTGGCGGCGCCGTCGCCGAGGGCTCCGGCCGAGCGCGGCGCGGCCGACTCCCCGGCGCCCGTGGCGCCCAGCTCTCCCTGCTCGGTGGACATCGACGCTCTGCCGCCCCC
Source organism: Myxococcales bacterium (assembly GCA_021779335.1). Classification (GTDB taxonomy): domain Bacteria; phylum Myxococcota; class Myxococcia; order Myxococcales; family Anaeromyxobacteraceae; genus JADKCZ01. The sequence continues at coordinate 2,643 of JAJYAW010000049.1, forward strand.
TCTGCGAGGAGCCTACGCCAGCTTCATGGCCGCGCGGACCTGCTCCATGGTCGCCTGCGCCCTGGCGCGAGCCTTGGCGTTGCCGAGCTGGACCAGCTCCTCCACGTCCTGCGGGCGGGCCAGCAGCGCCTCGCGCCGGGCCCGCATCGCCTCCTGGTCGGGCTCGAGCCGCTCCAGCAGCTTCTTCTTGCAGTCGACGCAGCCGATGCCGGCGCTGCGGCAGTTCGTGTCGACCCAGGCGCAGGTCCCGGCGTCGCTGTAGATCTTGTGCAGGTAGAAGATGCCGCAGACGTCCGGGTTGCCCTTGTCGGTGCGGCGCTGCCGCTGCGGGTCGGTCACGGCCCCCATGATCTTCTTGCGGGTCGACTCGGCCGGCTCGCCCAGGTCGATGGCGTTGCCGTAGCTCTTCGACATCTTCCGCCCGTCGGTGCCGATCACCTTGGCGGCCGTGGTGAGCAGCGGCCGGGGCTCGGGGAAGACCTCGCCGTAGTGGCCGTTGAACTTGCGGACGATCTCGCGGGTCAGCTCGAGGTGGGCCACCTGGTCGGCCCCGACCGGCACCGCGGCGGCCTTGTAGAGGATGATGTCCGCCGTCATGAGCACGGGGTAGCCGAGGAAGCCGTAGAGCGCCAGGTCGCGGTCGCTCAGGTTCTCCCGCACCTCCTTGTAGGAGGGGGAGCGCTCCAGCCAGCCCAGCGGCGTGATCATGCCGAGGAGCAGGTTGAGTTCGGCGTGCTCCTTGACGGCGCTCTGCACGAAGAAGGTGCTCCGCTGCGGGTCGATGCCGGCGGCGATGAAGTCGACGAACATCTCGCGCTCCATCGGCTTGATGGCGTCGGTCTGAGCGTAGTTGGTGGTGAGGGCGTGCCAGTCGGCCGAGAAGTAGTAGCAGTCGTGGTCCGCCTGCAGCCGCACCCAGTTCATGAGCGCGCCGTGCAGGTGGCCGAGGTGGAGGCGCCCGGTGGGGCGCATGCCGGAGACGACGACGGGGCGGGGGGGGCTGGTCATGGGATCCGGGGCGTCAGGCCAGCGCGACGACGCGGGCCAGGTCGAGCAGGAGCGAGAAGAGCCTGTTGATGGGGCCGGACACCAGCCGGCCGCCGTAGAGGACCACGGGGATGAGCAGGAACAGGGAGAACTGCTCGAGCTGGTGCCACTGCTGCTGCAGCCGGTAGGGCAGCAGCCAGGCCACGATGCGGCTGCCGTCGAGCGGCGGCACCGGCAGCAAGTTGAACACCGCCAGGCTCACGTTCATCTGCAGGAGGCCGACCAGGAAGATCCTGGCCGGGCTCCCCCGGTCCACCAGGTCCGGGGCGAGGCGCAGCCCGAGGCCGAGCAGCACGGCCGCGACGACGGCCAGCAGCACGTTGGAGAGCGGCCCCGCCGACGCGGTGATGGCCATGCCCCGCGACATGGAGACGTCGCGGCGGAAGCGGGCCGGGTTCACCGGCACCGGCTTGGCCCAGCCGAACGGGATGGGCGAGAAGAGCGGCAGGAGGATCGTGCCGATGACGTCGATGTGGGCGAGCGGGTTGAGGGTCATCCGCCCCGCGCGCGAGGCGGTGTCGTCCCCGAGCTTCCACGCGCTCCAGGCGTGGGCAAACTCGTGGAAGGACAGGGACAAAATGGAGATGGGCAGCCACAGCAGCCGCCCTGCCAGATCGAAGCCGAACAAAGGGGAGTACCTCGCAGAAAGAACCGTGGTTTAGCAGCGCTGCGCCCGGGGGTCAACGCGCCAGAACCCGGCCGGAAGCCCTGTCGGGTCGCGGGGTTCGGCGCCCAAGGACCCTGGCCTGCGCCGCCCGGACGTCCCCTCAGGCCCGCGGGTGGAACTTCTCGTAGAGCCGGCGCGCCTGGCTGGTCTCGACCAGCGTGTAGATCTGGGTGGTGGCCACGTCGGCGTGCCCGAGCATGGCCTGGACCGCGCGCAGATCGGCGCCGCCCGCCAGCAGGTGGGTGGCGAAGGAGTGGCGGAGCTTGTGGGGCGAGATGCGCCGGCGGATGCCGATCTTGCGGGCGCACCTGTCGAGCAGCTTGGCGAAGCCGTGGCGGGTCATGCGGCCGCCCAGGGCGGTGACGAAGAGGTCCCTGGAGCGCCGCCCCTTGAGCAGCCGGTCGCGGGCCCCGCCGGAGAGGTAGGCCTTGACCGACTCGGCCGCCGGCGCCCCCACCGGCACCAGCCGCTCCTTGTTCCCCTTCCCCCGCGCCACCAGCACGCGGGACTCGAGATCCACGTCGTTGAGCTGCAGCCCGACCAGCTCGGAGACGCGCAGGCCGGTGGCGTAGAGCAGCTCGAGCATGGCCCGGTCGCGCCGCCCGGTGGCGCTGCGCGGATCCGGCGCCAGCAGCAGCCGGGCGCACTCGTCGGGCGACAGCGGCGACGGGAGGCCTCGCCCCGGGCGCGGCGAGTCGATCTCGTCCGACGGGTCCAGCGGGGTGAGCCGCTCCGTCGCCAGCAGCTTGTGGAAGGTCCGGATGGCGGAGAGGGCGCGGGCCTGCGAGCGCGGGGAGAGCCCCCGCTCGGTCAGCTCCACGAGGTGGGCCTGGATCTCGCCCCGACCGACCTGGGCCCAGCCGGTGCACCCCAGCCGCTCGAGGTGGTCGAGGTAGCGGCGCAGATCGCTCCCGTAGGCCTCCACCGAGTTGTGCGCCAGCCCCCTCTCCACCCGCAGGTGCGTCAGGAAGAGATCGAGGGCGGGCTCCAGGGGGGACATCGCACCGACGATATCGCCCGTCCCGGCCGGCGCAAGAAACGGGACGGGGCCCGCCAGGGCGGGCCCCGCGGCGTCGCCTGCCGGGTGGGGGCGCCTACGTCCCGTCCTCCTTGGCCCCCAGCAGCGCGCCCAGGCTCGGGCCGCCGGGCCCGGCGCCCAGCGCGCGCAGGGCGTCGAGGTGGTGCAGCAGCAGCGCCCGGTTGTCGCCCACCGAGAGGTTCTGCAGCTCGAGGGCGCCGATGCGGTCCTCCGGCGTGAAGGCCGGGTCCGCGACCCGCTCCATGGACAGCTTCTCCGGCGCGTAGCTCATGTACTGGGCCCGGGTGTTGAGGAAGGTCCAGTCGTCGCCGCGGCGCAGCTCCACCGTCACCTCGCCGGTGACGGCCGGGGCCACCCAGCGGGTCAGGGCGTCGCGCAGCATGAGGGCCTCGGGGTCGTACCACTTGCCCTCGTAGAGCAGCCGGCCCAGCCGGCGCCCCAGGGTGAAGTAGAGGTCCAGCGTGTTCTCGTTGTGGATGGCCGAGAGGAGCCGCTCGTAGGACAGGTGGAGCAGCGCCATGCCCGGCGCCTCGTAGACGCCGCGGCTCTTGGCGTCGATGACCCGGTTCTCGATCTGGTCGCTCATGCCGAGGCCGTGGCGGCCGCCGATCCGGTTGGCCTCCAGGAAGAGCTCGTAGGGGGAGGCGAAGCGCCGGCCGTTGATGGCCGCGGGCTGCCCCTGCTCCCAGGTGACGGTGATCTCCTCGGCGGCGATGGCCACCTCGGGCCGCCAGTGCGCCACGCCCATGATCGGGCTGACGATCCGCATGGAGGAGTCGAGCCGCTCCAGGTCCTTGGCCTCGTGGGTGGCGCCCAGCACGTTGGCGTCGGTGGAGTAGGCCTTCTCGGTCCCCATCTTGTAGGGGAGCCTGCGCCGCTCCAGGTACTCGCTCATCTCCTTGCGGCCGCCGAAGGCCGTCACGAAGGCCTGGTCGAGCCAGGGCTTGTAGATGCGGAGCGCGGGGTTGACGAGGATGCCGTACCGGTAGAACCGCTGGATGTCGTTCCCCTTGTGCGTCGAGCCGTCGCCGAAGACGTTGACGCCGTCCTCGCGCATGGCCGTCACGATGGCCGTGGTGGTGACGGCCCGCCCCAGCGGCGTGGTGTTGAAGTACTTCTTGCTGCCGGAGGAGAGGTGGAAGGCGCCGCACTGGATGGCGCTGATCCCCTCGCGCACCATCGCCTCGCGGCAGTCGAGCAGGCGCGCCTTCACCGCGCCGTGGGCGAGCGCGATGGGCGGGATGTCGGCCGGGTTGGCCTCGTCGGGCTGGGCCAGGTCGGCGGTGTAGGCGTGGACCGCCATGCCCTGCTCGGACATCCAGGCCACGGCGCACCGGGTGTCGAGGCCACCGGAGAAGGCGATGCCCACGGCGGTGCCCTTGGGCGGGAGCGACTTGTAGATTCTGGACATGGCCCGGAGGTAGCAGAAATCCGGGCGCGGTTCCACCTCGGCCGTCGGTCAGCGCGGGCGGGCCTGCGCCTGCCGCTCGGCCTCCAGCTGGGCCAGCAGCCGCTTCATCCCGCCCAGCGCGAGGAGCTGCGGGAACTGCTCCTGGTAGCCCTCCAGGATGGCCAGCCCCGCCACGGTGGCGTCGGAGACGCGCCAGCGCCCGTCGCGGCCGCGCGCCATGCGGAGCTCGAGCGGCACCTGCGCCTGGCCGGAGGTGACGGTGACCCTCAGCTCGGCGTCGGCGCCGGCCTGCCGCGCCAGGGTGACGGCGGTGCTGGCCTCGCCCCCGGGCCGGAGGCGGGGCAGGTAGGTGGCCTCCAGGAGCGCGCGCAGCGCCTTCACGAGCGCGGCGCGGTCGGCCGGCTGCTGGCGGGCCCAGTGGCGCCCCAGGCTGCGGCGCGCCAGCTCCTGGTAGTCGACGTACTCGGCGACCAGGGGGCCGAGCCGCGGGCCGGCCTCGCCCGCGGACAGCGCCGCCCGCAGCCGGGCCTCGCCCTGCCGGAGCGTGGCGACCGGATCCGCCGGCCCCCCCCGCGGCGCCGCGCTGGCGGTCGCGTGCGGACCTGCGGGAACGACCGGCACCGCCAGGAGCAGCCCGGCCGCGACGAGGAGGGGGGCGGCGAGCGGCACGGCGGCGCCCCCTAGGCGAGCAGGTCCGAGACGTCGCCCTTGCCGACCCGGACCACCACCGGCTCGGGGCCGGAGAGGTCGATGACCGAGGAGGGATCCGAGGCGCGGTAGCCGCCGTCCAGGATCAGCTCCAGCCCGTGGCCGAGCCGCTCCTTGATGTCCTTGGCGTCGATGAGCACCTCGCCGTCGGGCGTGGCGGCCGAGGTGGAGATGATGGGGTGCCCCAACCGCTTGACCAGCTCGAGGGCGACCGGGCTGTCCGGGATGCGGATGCCCACCGTCTTCTGGCGGCGCAGCACCAGGTCCGGGACCAGCCGGGTGGCCGGCAGGATGAAGGTGAAGGGTCCCGGCACCTTGCGCCGCAGCACCCGGTAGGCGCCGTTGTCCACGATGGCGTAGCGGGAGATCTCGGCCAGGTCCTGGCAGATGAAGGAGAGCTCGTGGTCCCGGGGCAGCTGCTTGAGCAGGTAGATCCGCTCGATGGCCCGCTTGTCGAACAGGTCGCAGCCCAGGCCGTAGTAGGTGTCGGTCGGGAAGGCCACCAGCCCGCCGCCGGTGAGGGCCGCCAGCGCCCGCTCGATGGCGCGCGGCTGGGGGTGGACGGGGTCGATCTCGAGGATGTTCGCGACGGCCATGGCCTCTTCCTATCAGGTCAGCGGTCGGGGCGGGAGAGCGCGGCGGTGATGGCCTCCACCACCTGTCGGGCGGTCTCGCCCTCCAGCCGGTCCCCCTCCCCGGTCCGCACGTAGAAGGCGTCGGCGGCGCGGTGCCCCTCGGTGGTGATGCGCGCCAGGTCCACCGTGATGCCCAGGTCGAAGAAGGTGCGCGCCAGGGTGTGGAGGAGGCCGACCCGGTCGGCGGTGAAGACGTCCACCACGCTGTGGCTGCGGGCGCTGTCGTTGTCGATGACCACCTTGGTGGGGACCCGCGGCAGCGGCTTCTCCGGCAGGGAGGAGGCCCGGAGCCGCCGCGCCATGAGGGCGTCGAGCGCCTCCTCGCCGGCCAGGACCCTCGCCAGGTCCGCCCGGGCGGCGCGCCACCGCGCCGGCTCGAGCGGCCCCTCCTCCGGGCCGCGCACCTCGAAGACGTCGAGCGCCCGGCCGGAGAGCCAGTCCAGCGCCGGGTCCTCCGGCGTCGAGAAGACCTCGGCGTGCTGGATGTCGATCCGGTTGGCCGCCAGCACGCCGGCGATGGTGGCCAGCAGGCCGGGCCGGTCCCGCGCCGTCAGGTGCAGCTCGGTGTAGCCGTGCTCGGGGTGGTGGCGCACCACGGCGCCGAGCGGGCGCTGCCGCACGAGCTGGAGCAGGCGCAGGTGGCGCGGCGCCTCGGCCGGCGAGACGGTCAGGAAGTAGCGGGCCGGCATGGCCTGCACGAAGCGCTGCAGCTCCGGGTCGCCGGCCCCGTGGCCGTGGCCGCGCAGCGCCTGGGTCACCAGCTCGCGGCCGGCCGCCTCGGCGGTGCCCGGCTCGGGGCGCCGCTCGCCGTCCTGCAGGACGGCGAGCGTCTTCTGGAAGAGCTCGCGCAGCAGGCGGCTCTTCCACTCGGTCCAGGTGCGCGGCCCCACCGTGGAGATGTCGGCGTAGGTGAGCAGGTAGAGGGCCTCGAGCCGGGCCACCGTCCCCACCTCCTCGGCGAAGGCGTGGATCAGGTCCGGGTCGGAGAGGTCGCGCCGCTGGGCGATGGAGGCCATGCGCAGGTGCTTCAGCACCAGCCACTCGATGTCGGCGGCGTCCTCCGGATCGAGCCCCATGCGCACGCAGGCCTGGGCCGCGATCTCCGCGCCGCGCAGCGAGTGGTCCTTGCCGCTCCCCTTGCCGATGTCGTGGAGCAGCGTGCCCAGCAGCAGCGGCAGCGGCCGGGCCAGCCCCTGCATGAGCGGCGTCAACGCCTCCTCCACCACGTCGCCGCAGCGCAGCGCCAGCAGGCGCCGCACCGCGAAGAGGGAGTGAACGTCCACCGTGTACACGTGGTAGACGTCGATCTGGCGGCGCGCCGTGACGAGCTCGAACTCCGGCACCACCTTCTGCAGCACCCCCAGCTCGTGCATGCGCTGCAGGAACCGCCCGCGGGTGCCGGGCCGGGTGAAGCAGGCCAGCAGCTCCTGGTTCACCTCGGCGTCGCTGGCGCCCTCGGCCGGCCACTCCTGGGCCACCTGCCCGGCCTGATCGCGGGCGTAGGGGTAGAGGTCCAGCCCCTCCCGGTCGGCCGTCGAGAAGAGGCGCACCAGGGCGGCCGGGCTGCGCCGCAGCACGTCCTTGTCCATCACCGAGAGCCGCCCCCTGAAGACCTTGAACTCGCCGCCCGGGAGGTACTTGTCGGCGGACCTGGCCGGCAGGCCGCGCAGCACCGGGACGGCCCGCTCGGCGCCCGTCATGGCGGCCGGCGGCGGCACCATGCGCCAGCCGGTGGCCGTCTGCGGCTCCAGGCAGCGGTCCACCACGGCGTCGCAGGCCACCAGCACCGTCTTGGCGGCCAGGTAGTAGTGGCGCATGAACTGCTCGACGGCCGAGCCGGCCGGGCCGTCGCGGTAGCCCATGGCCTCCGCCACCAGCGGCTGGATGTCGAAGGTGAGCTGGTCGTTCTTGCGCCCCGAGGCCAGGTGCAGCTCGTTGCGGATGCGCCAGATGAAGTCGCGGGCCCGCCGCATGTCGCGGATCTCCCGCTCCGGCAGGAGGGCGCGGTTGAGGATCTCGGTGATGCCGGCCACCTTGAAGCGGGCCCGCGCCACCCAGAGGGCCGACTGCAGGTCGCGCAGCCCGCCCTCGGAGGACTTCACGTTGGGCTCGAGCAGGTAGAGCGAGTCCCCGAACTTCTCGCGCCGGGCCCGCATCTCGGCCAGCTTGTCGACCAGGAACTGGTCCACCCGGGCCTGGGACAGGCCGTGGAGCTGCTCCCGCTCCAGCTCGCGGTAGAGGGCCCGGTCGCCGCAGAGCCAGCGCAGGTCGAGCAGGGCGGTGCGCGCCGTGTGGTCCTCGCTGGCGAGCTGCTCGCAGGCCTTGAGGTCGCGCACCCCGTAGCCCACCTCCAGCTTCAGGTCCCACAGCCGGTAGAGGAAGCGTTCGCTGGCCGCCTTGACGTAGGCGTCGGGCCCCTTGGGCCCGTGGAGCACCAGCAGGTCGATGTCGCTGTACGGGTTGAGCTCGCGCCGCCCGTAGCCGCCCAGGGCCACCAGCGAGACCGGCGTGGGCGCCACGGTGCGGGCCGCCTCCTCCCCGGCCCTGGTCCACATGGCCTCCAGGAGCCGGTCCATGGCCGCGCTCTGCAGCCGGACCACCGTCTGGCCGCTGGCGCCGCCGCGGTGCGCCTGCTCGACCACCCGGCGGATGGCGGCCAGGTCGGCCTTGTCGTCGCCGCTGAGCGGCGGCAGGGCGGCCAGCTTCTCCTCGAACTGGTAGGGCGGCGGCGTGGGCAGGCTGGTCTGCGCGTCGGTGGGCATCGCGTCGTGGCTCATCTGGCCCGGGAGTATAGCCGCCGGGGCGGCCACCGCCCGGCGCGGCGCCTCAGGGGTGGCCCGGCCCGGCGGCCGGCTCGGCCCGCGCCACGCGGGCGTCGCGGCGGGCGAACTGCTCGACCGCGCGGGTCAGCGAGGCGGCCACCAGGTCCTGGTAGGCCGGCGAGGCCAGGCGCTGCTCCTCCCGGCGGTTCGAGATGAAGGCGGTCTCCACCAGGACGGCCGGCATGCGGGCCCCCACCAGCACGTAGAAGAGCGCGCTCTTCACGCCGAGGTCGCGGTCGTCGCCGTAGCGGCCGCGCACGGATCCGGTCAGCTCGCGCTGCACCGACTGGGCCAGCAGCCGCGAGGCCTCGGTGGAGCTCTTGGCGTCGAGGTCGGTGAGGATGCGCTGCGCCTCGACGGCGTCGCCGCCGCCCTCCGGGTCGGCGCCGTTCTCTCGCGCCGCCAGCCGCTTGGCGTACCGGTCGTCGGCCACGTTGAGGATCCAGGTCTCGGTGCCCGCCAGCGCGCGGCGCGGGTTGGCGTTGGCGTGGAGCGAGATGAGGAGGTCGCCCCGCTGCGTGTTGGCGATGGCGGTCCGCTCCTCCAGGGCCACGTACCGATCGTCGCTGCGGGTCATGACCACCTCGAAGCCCCTGGCCCGCAGGCGGGCCGCCAGCCGGCGCGCCATGGCCAGCGTGACGTCCTTCTCGCGCACCCTCGTCGGGCCGATGGCCCCCGGATCGGCGCCGCCGTGGCCGGCGTCCACCACGATGCGGCGCACCGGGCGCGGCTCGGGCGCCTCCTCCGCGGTGGGCGCGGTCCGCGCCGGCGCCTCGG
>JAJYAW010000050.1 GCA_021779335.1 Myxococcales bacterium
GCAGGCCGGTCACGTCGGCCAGGCGGGAGGCCTCGAGGGCGCGGCGGACGCCGGCGCGGGCGTCGGAGGGGGCGGGCTCGGGGGGTGCGGTCGGGAGGGACATCGGGCGGCCGTCGCGTCGGGGGGGCGTATAGCACGGCGTCCGCCGCCCCGCCGGCCGCTACGCGCCCGGCGCCACCCGGGCCGGCTGCCGGCGCGGCACCCGCACCAGGAACTCTGCCCCCTCGTCGGGGGCGCTCGAGGCCTTCAGCGTCCCCCCCAGGCTCTCCACCACCCGCCGCGCGATGGTGAGCCCGAGGCCCGTCCCGCGGTCCGGCCCCTTGGTCGTGAAGAAGGGCGTGAAGAGCCGGCTCATGGCCTCGGGCGGGATCCCGCCGCCGTTGTCCTTCACCGAGAGGAGCAGGGCCTCGCCCGCCACCCACCCCTTCAGCCGGACCAGGCCGGTCCCGTCCGGCGCCGCCTCGATGGCGTTCTGCACCAGGTTGGTCACCACCTGGTGGAACTCCTCCGGGACGCACTCCAGGGTGCCGTCGCCGGCGAGCTCGAGCTCCACCCGCACGTCGCGGCCGGTGGCGGGCAGGACCACGCCGACCGCGGTCCGCACCGCCTCCCAGGCGTCGTGCGGGGCCAGCTCCCGCCGGTACCCGGCGCGCCCGTAGCGGCCCATCAGGGCCACCATGCCGGCGATGCGCTTGATGCCGGAGTCGGCCACCCCCAGCAGCTCGCCGATGCGCCTGGACAGCCGCGCCACCTCCTCCCGCTCGGCCGGCTCGAGCGGCCGCGCCCCGGCGCCCTCGGCCACCGTCAGCGCCCGCTCGCTGTCGAGCCGGACGCGGGAGAGGGCGTTCTTGACGTAGTTGAGCGGGTTGTTCATCTCGTGGGCCATGCCGGCGGCCACGATCTCCAGCGACTCCATCCGCTGGGTCATCACCAGGTCGGCCGTCTTCTCCTCGTCCTGCACCAGCCGCCGGGCGCAGCCGAGCAGCTCCTTCGGCGAGAAGGGCTTGGCCAGGTAGACGCTCACGCCGGTCTCCAGGCCGCGCACCCGGTCGTCGAGCTCGCCGCGCGCCGAGAGCATGATGACGGGGACGTGGCTGGTCCGCTCGTCGCCCCGCAGCCGCCGCGTCAGCTCCAGGCCGTCGATCCCCGGCATCATGAGGTCGGTCACCACCAGGTTGGGGCGCTCCCGCAGGATCATCTCCAGCCCCTTCAGCCCGTCCGGCGCGGCCAGCACCTTGAACTGGCGCCGCAGCGTCATGTGGATGAACTGGACGATCTGCGGGCTGTCCTCCACCACCACCGCCGTGTACGGGCGCGTCCCCTCGTCCTCGTCCCGCTGCACCACCCGCCGCTCGGCCGCCTCCTCGATGTCGAGGAGGCGGAAGTCCCGGCGCGTGCCCAGCTGCACGACCCAGTCCATGCCGGCCTCGCCGTCCGGCCCGGCCGGGGCCGGCGGCGTCCCGGGCGCCTCCGTCGGCAGGCGCCCCGGCCCGGCGCGGAGCAGCACGCGGAAGCGGGCCCCGGACCGGCCGTCGCTCTCCGCCTCGATGGCGCCGCCGTGGAGCAGGACGATCTCCCGCGCCAGCGCCAGCCCGATGCCGGCGCCGCCGTGGCGCCGGGTCCCGGCCATGTCCACCTGGTAGAAGCGCTCGAAGAGGCGGGCCGCGCTGGCCGGCGGGAAGCCCGGCCCGTCGTCCTCGACGACCACCTCGACCCCCTCCGGCCGCTCCCGCAGCGAGATCCCGACGTGGCCGCCCGCCGGGGTGAACTTGATGGCGTTGGAGAGCAGGTTCACGAAGACCCGCTCCAGCCGCTCCAGGTCGCAGCGGACGATGACGCGGTCCGCCTCGGGCCGGAAGGCGAGCACGATCCCCTTGCGCAGCGCCAGCACCTGGGTCTCCTCGGTGAGGGAGCGCAGGTACGCGGCGAGGTCGTGCTCGGCCACGTCGAGGCGGAGGCGGCTCTCCTCCAGGCGGGACAGGTCGAGGAGGTCGTTGATGAGCTTGAGGAGCTTCAGGGCGCTGCGGTGCATCGTCAGGAAGGAGCTGCGCTGGACCTCGCTGAGCGCCCCCATCTCGCCCTGCATGAGGAGCTCGAGGGGGGTCAGGATCATGGCGAGCGGCGTGCGCAGCTCGTGCGTCATGTTGGCGAAGAAGCGCGACTTGAACTGATCGAGCTGCTGCAGCTCGGCGTGCGCGCGCTCCAGGTTGGCGGTCGCCTGCTCCAGCCGGACGCGCTGCGCGTGCTGCTCGCGCTGGGTTCGGAAGAGGAAGGCCTGGCCGACGCCGGCCAGCAACGCCGTGGCCGAAAGGAAGGCCACGTTGGAGAGCGCGGCCGCGAGCGGGCCGACGGCGCCGCGCAGCAGGTTGATGCCGATGAAGGAGCCGGCGATCGCCAGGTGGGTCGCGGCGACCACCGCCGGCCGCCAGACGAAGAGCTGTCCGGCAGCCACCACCACCAACGTGAGGCCTGCGTAGTACGGGGAGGAGAGGCCGCCCAGCGCATTGGTCATCAGGCTGATGCCCAGGGCGGCCAGCCAGAGATAGCCCGCAGTCAGCGGCTCCAGGTAGCGGTCGGCCCGTGGGCTCCGGATGAGCACGGCCAGGCCAGCGGTCACCGCAACGAAGAGGACGCGGATGAGCCACAGTCCGGGCAGGTACGTCCGGGGTGCCAGCAGCCAGTCGATCACGCCGAAGGCGGGGTAGAGCGTGGCACCGAAGAGGAGGGCGATGCGCAGGCCGCGGCGGTTGCGCCGCACGAGCCAGAGGTCCCACCGGCGCTCCAGCTCGAAGGCGGCCGGGTCCACGCTAGCCCCGCTCCAGCTCGAAGAACGGGTTGGCGCCGCTCTCCTCCTCGAGCAGGCGAACCTGGGCGCCGGGGACCGCGGCGCGTCCCACCTCCAGCAGCTCCTCTCTCGTCCGGTAGATGAGGGGCCAGTCCAGGTGGTGCTCCATGATCCAGCGGGTGGGGTGGTCCACCATGTTGGCCACGAGCAACCGGCCTCCGGGGCGGAGCGACCTGGCCAGCCGCCGCGACAGCGTCACCGCCGTCCCGTGTGCCAGGTAGTCATAGAGGCCGCAGGAGAAGATCAGGTCGAACTCCCCGAAGGGGGCGAAGAGCTCCCGGTCTCGCAGCAACCGCTTGATGGAGTCGTGGAGGAACGTCAGCGTGACCTGGCGGGGGAAGCGCGCGTCCGCCACGGACCGGAGCCGGTGCCACGCGTGAGACAGCGCGTTCTTGTCCTGCTCGAAGAGGACCACCTCGAGCGGCACCTGGATCTCCTCGGCCTCCTGCAGCAGCTCGAAGAGCTCCTGGGCCGGTCCAGCCGCGATGGAGAGGATCCGGACAGGCTGGCGCGCTCCAGCGCGTCGAGCCAGCAACGCCTGGAGCTGCCGCTTGACGAGGTCCTTCCGAAAGCGGACCGCCTGCGCCGCGCGCGTGCGCGTGAAGGCCAGCCCTACGGCGCGCGCGAAGAGCGTCGCGCCCTCGAAGTTTCGCGTGTAGATGAAGTTCATCACCTCGTAATCGCCCGGGTAGCCGAAGGGCTTGTGGCGGGCGCGTTGCAGGATGGGCGCCTGCATCAGGAAGCCGTGGACGTGGCGCAGGGACCAGGCCTTGGCCCCCGCATCCAGGTGCCCCGCCGGCAGCTCGCGCAGGGCGCCGTCGACGGCCTCGCTGAGCGCGACGGCATCCGCGACGAAGTCGCTGCGGAGCCGAGCGACGAGGGCCGCACGCGCCGGGTTGTCCGGGCCATGCAGCACCTGCCAGGGCAGCTCGGCTTCCAGCGCCGCGAGCTGCTCCGACGCGTCCTCCAGGTAGAGGCGCAGCTCGCCAACCAGGGACTTGAACCGGTCGCCGCCCTCCATTCGCCACGGCCGCCCGGCCAACCGCGTGCCGACCCCTTCGGCCGCCCAGGTGCGCACGCTGCGCAGCTGCAGCAGCTCCTCGACGTCGAGCAGGAAGTCCAGGAAGGTGAGGCCGACCACGGTGGCGCCGTCTCGAGATCTGATCGAGCCAACCCGGGTCTCTCCGCGGAACGCGACGTGGGCGTCGAAGCGGACCTGGGCCGAGAGGCGCTGCCGCTCGAGGACCGGCACGCCCTCAGGCCAAGCCACCGCGACGCCGCTCTGGGAGACGTCCACCAGGCGGCACTCGTGGCGGGCGCCGTCGACCGTCACCGTGACCCGACACTCCAGCGGGGCCAGGTCGTCGGCGCCGTGGCGCTCGGGCCTAAAGAACACGCCGCGCCCCACCGCGCCGTCCAGCTCCTCGTAGCGGCGCACCCGGTGGGCCGGGGCGGCCCCGGCCGACGGATCATCCGTGGGCGGCGCCACGACCGCCACCCGGCGCTCCGGCTCGACCTCGGCCTCGGGCTCGGGACGCTCCTCCACGACCGACGCGGCCAGCTTCATCCGACTCCTCCTGACGCCACGGGCCCGTCGACGGGCCCAGTCACCGGCAGCACCACCTGGAAGCGCGCCCCGCCCGCCGGGCCGGGCGCCACCGAGATCCGGCCGTGGTGGCTCTCCACGATCAGCCGGGCCATGTAGAGCCCCATCCCGAGCCCCTGGTCGCCCTTGCCCGACACGAAGGGCTGGAAGAGCTGCTCCAGCAGGCCGGGCGGCACGCCGGCGCCCTCGTCCTCGACGGCCAGCTCCAGCTCCGCCCCCGGCAGGAGCCGGGCCGAGACGCGCACCACGCCGGCCTCCGGGCTGGCCTGGAGCGCGTTGCGGATCAGGTTGACCAGCACCTGGGTGAGCTTCTGGCCGTCGGCCAGCAGGCGAGGCAGGCCGGGCGCCACCTGCGCCTCGATGCGGCGCTGCCGGAAGGCCAGGTCCATGCGGGAGATGGAGACGGCCGCCTCCACCACCGCGGACGGGAGCACCGGCGCGGCCTCCAGCTCCAGCGAGCCGCTGCGCGAGTAGTCGCGGAGCGTCTGCAGGGTCCGGAGCAGGCTGTCCACGTGGGCCAGGCCCAGGGTGAGGAACTCCCGCAGGTCCTGCGCCACGTCGAGCTGCTGCAGCTCCCACTCGGCGGAGCGGAGGCCGGACATCACGTTCTTCAGGTCGTGGGCGATGCCCGAGGAGAGCCGGCCGATGGTGCCGACCCGCTCCAGGTGGAGCAGCGCCTGCTGCTGCGACCGGAGCGCCTCCAGCGAGCCGTGCAGCTCGTCCTCCCGCGCCGCCAGGAGCCGGACCAGCTGCTCGATGGTGCGGCCCCGCGCCACGAAGGCGCTGGCCTGCTCGATGGCCTGCAGCACGTCGGCCGGCTCCCAGGGCTTGCGCAGGAAGCGGAAGGCGTTGGCCCGGTTGATGGCGGACTCCAGCGACTGCATGTCCGCGTACCCGGTGATGACGATGCCCGCCAGGTCGGGGCGCTGGCGCCGGAGCGCCTCCAGCAGGTCCACGCCCGTCATGCCCGGCATGCGCTGGTCCGCCACCACCACGTCGAGCGGGGCGCCGGCCGCGACGCGGAGGGCCTCCGCGCCCGAGCCGGCCAGGTGGACCGTCCAGCGCTCCTCGAGCAGATCCGCCAGCACCCGCAGGTTGAGCGGCTCGTCGTCCACGAGCAAGACGCCGCCCGTCAGCTGGGAGCCGACGCCGAGCCGCTCCGAGAGCGTGGCGATCTGGAGGCTGGAGTCCAACGGGTCCTTCGGTGCGGCGTGAGGGGTGATGCGTGAGTGTACGCTGACCCACGAGGAAGCAAAATTTGCAGAAGCCTCGGCCGGGGCGCGGCGCCAGCGCTGCAGGGGAGGGCGCCTTCCTTGATCCGTGAGAGGGTGATGGCTATTCTCCAGGCCGACCCGAAGCGCCCCCTGGTACGTCCTTGTCCAACCTCTCGACCCGGCTCGGAAAGTTTCCGCTGGTCGCCCTCGTGGCCCTGGCCGCCTGCGGCGGTGCGGCGGAGTTCCGCCCGCCCATCCGAGCCGACGCGACGCCGGCCGTCGCGTCGCTCGCCTCGCCGGCCAGCCCTGGAGCCGCGCTGCTGCGGGCGGGCGACCTCGGCGGGGCCCGCGCCGCCTTCGAGGCGGAGCTGGGCGGGGATCCGGACCGGCTCGCCCCGCTCAACGACCTGGCGGTGAGCTACTACCTCGAGGGGCACCTCGACGCGGCGCGCCGGCTCCTCGACGAGGTGGTGGCGAGCGGCCGGCCCCTCGAGCAGCAGGCGGCGCTCCTCAACCTGGGCGAGCTCTACGCCGTGGAGGGGCACGGCGAGGCGGCCCGCGCCTACCTGGAGAGCGCCCGCGGCGTCGACGCCTCGAGGCCCGAGCCCGTCTACGCCCTGGCCCTGCTCGCCTCGGCCCGCGGCGAGGCGGACCAGGCCCTCGGCCTGCTGCGGGAGGCGGTGCGGCTCGACGACGGCTCTGGCCGGGCGGCGCTGGTCTTCGCCTTCGGCGAGGAGCAGCTCCACCTGGAGGCGCTGTCGGCCGCGCTCGCGGGCGACCGCGCCCTGGCCGACGCCCGCTGGCGCGAGCTGGCCGCGGGGCGCTTCCCCGCGCTGGCCGCGGTGGCGGCGCGCCAGCTCGCGGGGCGGTAGCACCCCCCGGGGCGAGGCCATGCCAGGCGCGGGCGGCGAGCTGGACCGGCGTGAGCGGGACATCCTGCGGGCCCTGGTGCAGGACTACATCCACACCGGCGAGCCGGTGGCGTCCCAGCCGCTCCTGAGCCGCCACGAGCTGGAGTGCTCCCCCGCCACCATCCGCAGCGTCATGAGCGACCTCGAGGCGCTCGGCCTGCTGGAGAAGCCGCACGCCTCCTCCGGCCGCATCCCCACCGCGCAGGCCTACCGGCTCTACGTCGACACGCTCCTCAAGGTGCGCCCACCCTCGCCGGCCGACCGCGACCGGCTCCGCTCGCTGACGGCCGACGTCCCGGACGTCTCGCGCCTGCTGGAGGGGACCGCCGACCTGCTCCACTCGCTCTCGCACCACGCCGGCGTGGTGACCACGCCGCCGCCCAAGGTGGACCCCATCCGCCAGGTCGACTTCGTGCGGCTCCGCGAGGACCGGGTGCTGGCGGTCTTCGTCTCCGAGGCGGGGCTGGTCACCAACAAGCTGGTGCAGCTGGAGCACCCCTTCGAGCCCTCCGAGCTGGAGCGGGCCGCCGCCTACCTCAACGAGCGGATCGCCGCGGCCGCCGGCGCGGCGGCCAGCCTGCCCACGCTGCGCGAGCGGATCCTGGAGGACATGCGGGCCGATCACACCGCGCTGCACGGCCTCATGCAGAAGGCGCTGGCGCTGGCCGAGCAGGCGCTCGCCACGCCGGAGGTCGGCGGGCGGGTGCTGGTCGACGGCGAGGCCTCCTTCCTCGACGCCCCCGAGTTCGCCGACGTGCAGAAGGCGCGGGCGCTCCTCAAGGCCTTCGCCGAGAAGGACCGGATCCTGCGGGTGCTCGACCGGGTCCTCCTGGCGCAGGAGGTGCAGATCTTCATCGGCGCCGAGAGCGAGTTCGCCACGGTGCCAGACGTCTCGGTGGTGGCGGCGCCGTACGGCCGGGCCGGCCGGGTGCTGGGGACGCTGGCGGTGGTGGGCCCCACCCGGATGAACTACGCCAGGGTCATCCCGCTGGTGGACCTGACCGCCCGGGAGCTGTCCCGGGCGCTCGACCGGCGCACCGACGGCTGATCCGCCCTGGACGGCCGCTCCCCGTCCGGCGCCGCTTGTCGGCCGCTCGGGCGCTGTGACACAATCGGAAATCCTCTTAGACCCCGGGGGGCTATGCCGGGGCCGAACCAGCGACCACCTCCGAGCGATCCGACGCCATGGGCGACAGCCAGGACAAGGGCCACTTCTCCGCCGACATCCCTCCCGACGCCGTCGAGGCGGCCCTCCGCTCCGTCGAGCGCAAGGCCAGGCCGGGCGCCGCGGAGGGGGAGGGCGACGGCGCGCCCGTCGAGGTCGAGGTGACGCCCGGCGAGGCGCCCGCCGACGACGCGGCCAGCCTGAGGGCGCAGGTGGAGCTCTCGCAGGCGCTCGGCCGCGAGACCCAGAAGAAGCTGGAGGACGTGCACGACCGCTGGGTCCGCGCGGTGGCGGACCTGGAGAACTACCGGAAGCGGGCCCAGAAGGAGCGGGAGGACGTCCAGAAGTTCGGCGTGGAGCGGCTGGTCAAGGACCTGCTCCCCGTCCTGGACAACCTGGACCGGGCGCTGGCCGCGGCCGCCGTCGACGACCCGCTGGTGGAGGGCGTGAAGCTGGTGCGCGCCAGCTTCGAGCAGGCGCTGGCGCGCCACGGCGTGAAGAGCTTCAGCGCCATGGGCCAGCCCTTCGATCCGGCCCGGCACGAGGCGCTCCTGCAGGTGCCGTCGGCCGAGGTGGCGCCGGGCACGGTGGTGCTGGAGCACGCGCGCGGCTTCACGCTCCACGAGCGGCTGGTCCGGCCAGCCATGGTGGGGGTCTCGTCGGCGCCGACCAAGGACGCGAAGGAGCCTTAAGGGTGGGGGGCGCCGCCGCGCGCCTCCCGGTTCGGGGAACCATGGGCAAGGTCATCGGCATCGATCTCGGCACGACCAACAGCTGCGTCTCCGTCATGGAGGGCGGCGAGTCGGTCGTCATCCCCAACAGCGAGGGCTCGCGCACCACCCCGTCCATGGTGGCGTTCACCGAGGGGGGCGAGCGGCTCGTCGGCCAGATCGCCAAGCGGCAGGCCATCACCAACCCCGAGTCCACCATCTACGTGGTCAAGCGGCTCATCGGCCGCAAGTTCGAGGACCCGGAGGTGAAGCGCTCGGTGGGGCTGGTGGCCTACCGCATCGTGCCGGCCGACAACGGCGACGCCTGGGTGGAGACCGGGGGCAAGAAGTACAGTCCGTCCGAGGTCTCCGCCATGATCCTGGCGAAGATGAAGCAGACGGCGGAGGACTACCTCGGCGAGCCGGTCACCGAGGCCATCGTCACCTGCCCCGCCTACTTCAACGACGCCCAGCGCCAGGCCACCAAGGACGCCGGCCGCATCGCCGGGCTCAACGTCCTGCGCATCATCAACGAGCCCACCGCGGCGGCGCTGGCCTACGGCATCGACAAGCAGAAGGTCGGCAAGTCGGAGAAGGTGGCGGTCTACGACCTGGGCGGCGGCACCTTCGACATCACGGTGCTGGAGCTCAACTCCGGCGTCTTCGAGGTCAAGGCCACCAACGGCGACACCTTCCTGGGCGGCGAGGACTTCGACCAGCGGGTCATCGACTGGCTGGCCAAGCGCTTCAAGGACACGCACGGCATCGACCTGAAGAAGGACCGCATGGCGCTGCAGCGGCTCAAGGAGGCGGCCGAGCGGGCCAAGCACGAGCTCTCCAGCGCCGGCGAGACCGAGGTGAACCTCCCCTTCATCACCGCCGACACCACCGGCCCCAAGCACCTGGCCGAGACCATCGACCGGGCCACGCTGGAGGAGCTGGTCGGCGACCTCGTCGAGAAGACCATCGAGCCCTGCAAGATCGCCCTGCGCGACGCCGGCGTGACCCCGCAGCAGCTCGACACCATCATCCTGGTGGGCGGCATGACCCGCATGCCCAAGGTCCAGGAGGTGGTGAAGCGCTTCTTCGGCCGGGAGCCGCACCGGGGGGTCAACCCGGACGAGGTGGTGGCGGTGGGCGCCGCCATCCAGGGCGGCGTCATGAAGGGCGAGGTCAAGGACGTCCTGCTGCTCGACGTCACCCCGCTCTCGCTGGGCGTCGAGACCGCCGGCGGCGTCTTCACCCGCATCATCGAGAAGAACACCACCGTCCCCTGCAAGAAGTCGCAGGTCTTCTCCACCGCGGTGGACAACCAGCCCCTGGTGTCGGTGCACGTCCTGCAGGGCGAGCGCGACATGGCGGCCGACAACAAGACGCTGGGGCGCTTCGAGCTGGTGGGCATCCCCCCGGCGCCGCGCGGCGTGCCGCAGATCGAGGTCACCTTCGACATCGACGCCAACGGCATCGTCCACGTCTCCGCCAAGGACCTGGGCACCGGCAAGGTGCAGAACATCCGCATCACCGCCTCCTCCGGCCTCACCGAGGAGGAGATCCAGCGGATGGTGAAGGACGCCGAGTCGAACAAGGTCGACGACAAGAAGAAGAAGGAGGTCGCCGACCTGAAGAACAACGCCGAGGGGCTCATCTACACCACCGAGAAGAGCCTGGAGGAGTACTCGAGCGCGCTCAAGCCCGAGGATCTCGAGGAGATCCGCGCCGACCTCGAGGCGCTCAAGGCGGTCCTGGCGGCGGGCGATCCCGCCGCCATCAAGGAGGCGCTGGCACGGCTCGAGGGCAGCGCCTACCGCATCGCCGACGCCATCTATGCCCAGCAGGGCGGGTCGACCTAGCCCGAGGCGGCGGCTTGCCAGGCCGCGCGCCCGTCTTACATTCCGCCCGGCCGCCCCGGCCAGAAGCCCGAAGAGGCCCGATCCCCCTTGCAAAAGCGCGACTACTACGAGGTCCTCGGCGTGGGCCGGGACGCCGACGAGGCGACCCTCAAGACCGCCTACCGTCGGCTGGCCCACCAGTACCACCCCGACAAGAACCAGGGCGACCAGGCCGCCGAGGAGAAGTTCAAGGAGCTCACCGAGGCCTACGCGGTCCTCTCCGACGCAGAGAAGCGGGCCCGCTACGACCAGTTCGGCTTCGCCGGCGGCAGCGGCGGCGGCGACGACCCCTTCGGCTTCGGGCGGGGCGGCGCCAACATCAACGACATCTTCGGCGAGATCTTCGGCGAGATGTTCGGCGGCGCGGCGGCCGGGCGGCGCCAGCGGGCCCGCAGCCGCGGCAACGACTTCCGCTACCACCTCGAGCTCACGCTCGAGGAGGCCGCCTTCGGCGTCGAGAAGCAGCTCGACATCCCCAAGGCCCGCCGCTGCGAGCCGTGCGGCGGCTCCGGCGCCAAGCCCGGCACCTCGCCGCGCACCTGCCCCACCTGCGGCGGCTCGGGCGAGCTCCGGCTCACCCAGGGCTTCTTCTCCATCGCCCGCACCTGCCACCACTGCCAGGGGGCCGGCCGCGTGGTGGTGGACAAGTGCCCGGCCTGCGCCGGCGCCGGCGCGGTGCGCGAGGTGACCCGCGTCTCGGTGAAGATCCCGGCCGGCGTGGACACCGGCACGCGGGTCCGCTCCAGCGGCGACGGCGAGCCGGCCCCGGTGGCGGGCGGCCAGCCCGGCGACCTCTACGTGGTCATCCAGGTGAAGGAGCACCCGCTCTTCCAGCGCCAGGGGACCGAGATCGTCTGCGAGGTCCCCATCTCCTTCACCCAGGCGGCCCTGGGCGGCACCATCGACGTGCCGACGCTCGACGGCCCGGTGAAGCACAAGCTCGCGGCCGGGACCCAGACCGGCTCGACCTTCAAGCTGAAGGGGAAGGGCGTGCCGGTGCTGCAGGGCAGCGGGCGCGGCGACCACCACGTGGTGGTGGTGGTGGAGACCCCGACCCACCTGACCCGGGAGCAGAAGGCGCTCCTGGAGAAGTTCGAGGAGCTCTCCGGCGGGGAGACCCACCCGCGCTCCCGCTCCTTCTGGGAGAAGGCCGGCGACCTCTGGCGGGACCCGAAGAAGAAGCGGTAGAACCACGGCCGATGCGCGCCCCCACGACGTCCCGCCTCGCCCCGGCCGTCCTCCTCCTGGCGCTGG
This sequence comes from Myxococcales bacterium, assembly GCA_021779335.1. Classification (GTDB taxonomy): domain Bacteria; phylum Myxococcota; class Myxococcia; order Myxococcales; family Anaeromyxobacteraceae; genus JADKCZ01. The sequence continues at coordinate 11,595 of JAJYAW010000050.1, forward strand.
CCGCCTGCGCCCCGCAGCGGGTGGTGGTGCGCGGCCAGGAGCTGCCCGTCCAGGCCGCCGACGGGCTGGTGCGGAGCGACCTGGCCGCCGAGCAGGCCGCCGCGGCCGGCCTGCCGCCCG
>JAJYAW010000051.1 GCA_021779335.1 Myxococcales bacterium
GAGCACCCCAGGCCCCCCAGGCCGCCAGCAGGAGCACCGCCGCCACCAGGGCGGCGCGGCGGCTCGTCACGCGGGCCCCGCCGCGGCGCCGGGGACGAGGGCCGGGTCGGAGCGCCCCTCGCCCTCGTAGATGCGGTGGAGCCGGGCGTACTCGCCGCCGCGCGCCAGCAGCGCCTCGTGGCGCCCCTCCTCGACGACCTGCCCCTTGGAGAGGACCACGATCCGGTCGGCGCCGCGGATGGTGGAGAGCCGGTGGGCGATGACCAGGGTGGTGCGGTGCCCCTCGCTCCCCAGCCCCATGAGCGACTCGAGCGCCCGCTGCACCTCGCGCTCGCTCTCGGCGTCCAGCGCGCTGGTGGCCTCGTCGAGGATGAGGATGGGGGCGTCCTTGAGGAAGGCGCGGGCGATGGCGAGCCGCTGCCGCTGGCCGCCGGAGAGCAGCGTCCCCTTCTCGCCGACCTGGGTCTCGTACCCGTGCGGCAGCGCCATGATGAAGTCGTGGGCCTGCGCCATGCGCGCGGCGCGCTCCACCTCGGCGAGCGGGATGTCCGGCCCGCCGTAGGCGATGTTGTTGCGGATGGTGTCGTTGAAGAGGACGGTGTCCTGGGTGACCAGCGCCAGCTGCCGGCGCAGGCTGCCCAGCGTCACCTCCCGGATGTCCCGGCCGTCGATGGTGATCCGGCCCCGGGTCGGCTCCCAGAACCGCGGCAGCAGGTTGGCCACGGTGGTCTTGCCGCCGCCGGAGCCGCCCACCAGGGCCACCACCTCGCCCTTCCGGATCTCCAGCGAGAGCCGGTGCAGCACCGGGGCGTCGCCGTAGGCGAAGGAGACCTCCTCGTAGCGGATGGCCTCCTGGAACGGGGCCAGCTCGCCGGCGCCGGTGTCGGGCACCGCGGTGGGGGTGTCCAGGATCTCGAAGACCCGCTCGCCGGCGGCGGCCCCCTGCAGCGCCATCTGGCTGACCCGCCCCAGCTGCTTGACCGGCTGGTAGAGCTGCATCACCGCCGCGATGAAGGTGAAGATCTTGGCCGCCGGCAGCTGGCCCGAGATGATCCTGGGGCCGACCCAGGCGATCACGGCGGCCAGACCGGCGGCGGCCATCACCTCCATGAGCGGCGAGGAGAAGGCCCGCACCAGGAAGCTGCGCCGCTGGATGCGCAGCCAGGCGCGGTTGGCCTCGGCGAAGCGCGCCGACTCCCAGCGCTCCATCCCGAAGGCCTGGACGACCCGGATGCCGCTCACCGTCTCCTGGACCATCTGGGCGATCTGCCCGATGGAGGCCTGCCCCTGCACGGTGACCTTCTTGAGCCGCTGGCCGAGCCGGACGACCGGCACCAGCGTGATGGGGATGGCGCCGAAGACCACCAGCGACATCCGCCAGTCGAGGAAGAAGCAGGTGGCCAGCATCACCACCACCGTCAGCCCGTCGCGCAGGTAGCTGGCGATGGAGTTGGTGATGGCCACCTCGACGGCGCCGATGTCGGCGGCGAAGCGGGACATCAGGTCGCCGGAGTGACGCCTGGCGAAGAAGGCCGGCGAGAGCCCCAGCAGGTGGTCGAAGAGGGCCTTGCGCAGGTCGGCCACCACCCGCTGCCCGAGCATCCCCATGAGGTAGAACTGCCCGAAGGCCGCCGCCCCCTTGAGCAGCGACACGCCGACGATGACGAAGGGCACCGCGGCCAGGATCTGGTACCGATCGGCGTGGGCCAGCGCCTCGGAGACGCCCAGCCCCCCGGGCACGAAGCGGTCCAGCGACGCCACCGCGTCCGACCTCCCGTTGAAGAGGAGGTCGAGCAGGGGGCCGATCAGGGCGGCGTACGCGGCGGTGGCCACCGCGTACACGACCATGCACAGGATCGCGAAGGCGAAGCGGGCGCGGAACGGGCGGACGAAGCGGAGGAGGCGGAGGTAGGCGTCCAAGCAGGCGCATCCTAGCGCCGATCCGCCCGCGCCGCTCCATCGCCGCGCCGGGGAGGCGGCGCCCGGCCTACTTCTCCTCCTCGACGCCCTTCACCTTCCCCTCGGCGCGCCGCTTCTCGATGATCTTGGGCGCGATGTGGGGCGGCACCGGCTCGTAGTGCGACGGCGTCATGGTGAAGTAGCCGAGCCCCTGGGTGAGCGAGCGCAGGTCGGCGTCGTAGCTCATGGCCTCGGCGTGGGGGCAGGTGGCCCGCACGACGACGCCGCGGGTCGCCGGCTCCATGCCCTGCACCTTGGCGCGCCGGCTGTTGAGGTCGCCCATGACGGCGCCCACGTACTCCTCGGGGACGCGCACCTCGAGCTGCATGATGGGCTCGAGCAGGATGGGGCGGGCCTCGGTCATGGCCTTCTTGAAGGCCATCGAGCCGGCGACCTGGAAGGCCATGTCGGAGCTGTCCACGTCGTGGTAGCTGCCGAAGTAGAGCTTGGCCCGGAAGTCCACCACCGGGTAGCCGGCCAGCGGCCCGGAGCCGAGCGCGTTGCGGATGCCCTTCTCCACGGAGGGGATGAACTGGCGCGGCACGGTGCCCCCCACGATGCCGTCCTCGAACTCGAAGCCGGCGCCGCGGGGCAGCGGCTGCAGCTCGACGTGGGCGTCGCCGAACTGGCCGTGCCCCCCGGTCTGCCGCTTGAACTTGCCCTGGGCCTTGGCCACCGCGGTGATGGTCTCCAGGTAGGCCGGGTTGGGCAGCGCCAGCGTGATCTCCACGCCGTGCTTGCGCTTGATGCGCTCGACGGTGACCTCGATGTGCGCCTGCCCCATGCCCTGCAGCAGCATCTCGCCGGTGTCGGCGGAGCGGGCCAGCTCGAGGGAGGGGTCCTCCTCGATGAGCTTGTGGAGCGCCGCGGCCGCCTTGTCGTCGCCGCCCTTGGCGTGGACGGCGTAGGCCACCGGCCGGGTGTGCTGCTTGAAGGGCGGCAGCTCGATGGGCGCCTCGCGGTCGCACAGCGTGTCGCCGGTGTGGGCGTCCTTGAGCTTCATGAGCACCACGAACTCGCCCGGGCCGGCCTCCGGCACCTCCTGCGTCTGGGCGCCGTCGGTGCGGAAGAAGTGGCCGATGCGCTCCTCGGAGCGGGTGCGCGGGTTCATCAGGGTGGTCTCGGGGCGCAGCGTCCCGGAGAAGATGCGGACGTAGTCCACCCGGCCCGTGAAGTGGTCGATGGTGGTCTTGAAGACCTGCCCGGAGAAGGGAGCGCCGGGATCGCCGCGCCGCTCCACCGGGTGGCCGCCGAGGTCCTTGCCCTTGACCGGGTGGGTCTCCGGGCCCGGGAAGACCCGCACCGCCAGGTCGAGGAGCTCGCGGACGCCCAGGCCCGGCTTGGCGGCGGCCACGGCCACGGGCAGGAACCGCTGGGCCAGGGCGCCCGCGGCCAGGCCGCGGCAGATCTCGTCGTCGGTGAGGGGCACGCCCTCCAGGTACTTGCCGAGCAGCGCGTCGTCGGCCTCGGCGGCCGCCTCGACCATGGCGGTGCGCAGCGCGTCGGCCTGCGCCTTCAGCCCGGCCGGCACCTCGGCCTCGGTGTACCGGCCCCAGGCCTTGGCGTCGAGCAGGTGGGCCTTCATGGTGAGCAGGTCGACGATCCCCCGGCAGGCGGGGCCCGCGCCCATGGGGAGCTGCAGCGCCACCGGCTTCACCTTGAGCGAGGCCTCGATGTCGGCCAGCGCCCGGTCGAAGTCGGCCTGCTCGTGGTCGATGCGGGCGATGACGCCGATGGCCGGCGTGCCCGACTCGACCAGCACGTCGTAGGTCCGCTCCGCCCGGTTGTGGCAGCCGTCGGCCGCCGAGATGGCCAGGAAGGCGCCGTCGGTGACCTGCAGGGCCCACTCCACCTCGGTGAGGAAGGCGGCGAAGCCCGGACAGTCGAGGACGTGGAAGCTGCGGCCGCCCTCCTCGAAGCTCTCCGGGTGGAGGCTCAAGCTGAAGTTGCGCTTCTTCTCCTCGGGCTCGGCGTCCAGCCGGGCCGAGGAGCCGTCCGGGCTGGCGCGCTTGGGGTCGCCGGCGCGCAGCAGGGCCTCGACGAGGGCGGTCTTGCCGGCGCCGTCGGCGCCGAGCATGGAGAAGGTGCGGGTCACGCGGGGAGTGGGCATGGGGATCTCGAGAGCTCCTGCCCGCGCGGCGGACGGCGCGCGGAGCGCACGGTTCGTGGAGGGGGAGTCTACTTGAGCTCCGGGAAGTCGTCCTGCCAGAACTCGCGCTCGCGGCGCGCCCCGGCCGGGCCGCGCCCCAGCTCCCGCTTGCGCAGCTCCACGCGGCGGATCTTGCCGGACACGGTCTTCGGAAGATCGGAGAACTCCAGCCGCCGGACCCGCTTGTAGGGGGCCAGGCGGCGGCGCAGGAAGCGGAAGATCTCCTCCGCCAGCTCCGGCCCGGGCACCTTGCCCGGCTTGAGGATGATGAAGGCCTTGGGCACCAGGCCGCGCACCTCGTCCGGGCTGGGCACGATGGCGGCCTCGGCCACCGCCTCGTGCTCGATGAGGGCGCTCTCCAGCTCGAAGGGGGAGATGCGGTAGTCGGAGCTCTTGAAGACGTCGTCGGCGCGCCCCACGTAGGTGACGTACCCCTCCTCGTCGCGGGTGGCCACGTCGCCGGTGTGGTAGTGGCCGTGGCGGGTCACGAACTCGTTGAGGGTGTCGTCCCCGTCGTAGCCGGCCATCAGGCCGGTGGGGCGGTGGGCCAGATCGATGCTGATCTCCCCCTCCTCGGCCGCCTTCCCCTCCTCGTCCAGCAGCGCGATCCGGTAGCCGGGCAGCGGCCGGCCCATGGAGCCGGGCTTGAGCGGCTGGCCGGGCGAGTTGCCGATCTGGGCGGTGGTCTCGGTCTGCCCGTAGCCGTCGCGGATGGTGACACCCCAGGCCTGCCGCACCTGCTCGATGACCTCCGGGTTGAGCGGCTCGCCGGCGCTGAGGGCCTCCCGCACGTGCACCGGGTGCGCCTTCAGGTCCTCCAGGATGAGCATGCGCCAGACCGTGGGCGGGGCGCAGAGCGTGGTGATCTTGTGGGTGGCCAGCATCTCCAGCAGCCGCTTGGCGTTGAAGCGGGCGTAGTTGTAGAGGAAGACCGTGGCGCCGGCGTTGAAGGGGGCGAAGAAGTTGCTCCAGGCGTGCTTGGCCCAGCCTGGCGAGGAGATGTTCATGTGGACGTCCCCCTCCCGCAGGCCCAGCCAGTACATGGTGGTGAGGTGGCCCACCGGGTAGCTCTGGTGGGTGTGGATGACCAGCTTGGGCTTGGCCGTCGTGCCGCTGGTGAAGTAGGCCAGCACCGGGTCGTTGGGCAGCGTCTCGCCGTGCGGCAGGAACACCGAGGCCTCGTCGTAGGCCTGCTCGAAGCTGAGCCAGCCCGGCACCGGCTCGCCCACCACGTGGCGCTCGAAGTCGCCGGACAGGCCGCGGAACTTCTCGGTGCCCACCGTGTCGGTGACCACGTGGCCGATCCGGCCGCGCTCGATCCGGTCGGCCAGGTCCTCCGTCGTCAGCAGCGTGGTGGCGGGCACCACCGCCGCCCCCAGCTTCATGGCGGCCAGCATGACCTCCCAGATCTGGACGCAGTTGCCCAGCATGAGGAGGACCCGGTCGCCGCGCTCCACCCCGTGCCGCCGGAAGTAGGTGGCCACCCGGTTGGAGCGCTCGGCCAGCTCGGCGTAGGAGATCTTCACCTCGGCGCCGTACTCCTCGACGATGTGGAGCGCCGTCCGGCCGTTGCCGTCGGCGATGATGTCGAACCAGTCGAGCGCCCAGTTGAAGCGGTCCAGCACCGGCCAGCGGAACTCCCGCACCGCGGCGGCGTAGTCCGTGCGGTGCTTGAAGAGCAGGTCGCGGGAGCGGCGGAAGATCTCGGTGGAGGACACGGGCTGCCTTCCTCCGCGCCGGCGGAGCGGCGCGGGCCAGGTGTGGAACGGTGGGTGACGTCCCATTTTTCCACGATCCCGCCGCGCGGGTCGCGCCGCGGCGCGTCAAGCGGGCGCCCGAGATCGGCCCGAACCGCCGGAACCACCCGGGATGACGCCGCTTTCGGAGGACCGCTACCCGGGCGGCCGGGCCGCGGCGGCCAGGCCCGCGAGCCCGGGGAGCCCCTCGCCGAGCCCGTCCATCATGAACTGGATGGCGATGGCGGCGAGGAGCAGGCCGGCCGCGCGCTCCAGGATGGCGAGCCCGGTGTGGCCGAGCACCTTCTCGGTGCGGGTGGCCCCAGCCAGGATCAGGTAGGCGGCGAAGCAGGTGGCCGCGATGGCGCCCAGCACCGGCAGCGCGTGCCACCACGGGCCGCCGCGGGCGCGGGCCATCAGGACGATGGCGGTGGCGATGGAGCCGGGGCCGGCCAGGAGCGGCATGGCCAGGGGCACGATGGCGATGTCCTCCTTGTCGGCGCCGGCCGTCACCTCCCCCTCGGTGATGCGCGCCTTGGAGGGCTGGGTGCGGATCATGTCGAGCGCCAGCAGCAGCAGCACCACGCCGCCCGCCACCTTGAAGGCCGGCAGGCCGATGCCGAGGAGCCTGAAGATCCAGGCGCCCGCCAGCGCGAAGGTGGAGAGCACCAGCGCCGCCGCCACCGAGGCCCGCAGCGCGGTGACGCGCCGCTCCTCGGCGGAGTGCCGCCGGGTCATGGCCAGGAAGAACGGCACGGCCGAGAGCGGATCGACCACGAAGAAGACGGCCGAGAAGGAGACCAGCGAGAGGGCGAGGACGTCGGTGTTCACCCCGACTCCTTACCGCGGCGGGGCGCGGTCCGCCCGTTCCTGGTCGCGCGGGAAGCCCGAGAGCCGGATCGACCAGACCTTGCGGACGGCCTCGAGGACGATGCGGCGGGACATCTTGGAGCGGCCCACCCGCCGGTCGGCGAAGGTGATGGGGAGCTCGAGGATGCGGAAGCCGCGCCGCGCCGCCCGCCAGGTCAGCTCGATCTGGAAGGCGTACCCGGTGCACTGCACGCTGGGCAGGTCGATGGCCTCCAGCACCTCGCGGCGGAAGCACTTGAAGCCGCCGGTGAGATCGCGCACCGAGAGCCCCAGGATGGTGCGGGCGTAGAGGCTGCCGCCCCGGCTGATGAGCTTGCGGAGCCGCCCCCAGTTGACCGTGGCGCCACCGGGGACGTAGCGCGATCCCAGCACCAGGTCGTGGTCGGCCGCGGCGGCGATGAGGGCCGGCAGGTACCTCGGGTCGTGGGAGAAGTCGCAGTCCATCTCCAGCACCAGGCCGTAGCCGCGCTGCAGCGCCCAGGCGAAGCCGGCCAGGTAGGCCCGGCCCAGCCCCTCCTTGCCCTGCCGGTGCAGCACGTGGAGGCGCGGCTCGCGCGCGGCGAGCTCGTCGGCCAGGCGGCCGGTGCCGTCGGGGGAGTTGTCGTCGATGACCAGGATCTCCACCGCCGGCGCCTGCGCCAGGATGGCCTCGACCATGGGCGCCAGGTTCTCGCGCTCGTCGTAGGTGGGCAGGCAGACCAGCGCCTTCCTCGGCTCGCTCATGAGTCCAGCACCTCCGCCACGACGCGGGCCACCCGCTCCGGCGCGCCGGGCGGGCCCAGCGCCGCCCGCACCTCGCGCAGGCCGTCGAGCTGCGCCTGGCGCGCCGGGCCCTCCGGCAGCACCGCCAGCACCTCGGCGGCCATGGCCGCGGCGCTGGCCCCGCCCTGCAGGAGCTCCGGCACGACGCGCCGGCCCACCAGCAGGTTGACCAGGGAGAAGAAGGTGAGCCGCACCAGCAGGCGCGCCACCAGGTAGGAGAGCCAGGAGAACTTGTAGACGACCACCAGCGGCCGGAGCATGAGCCCGGCCTCCAGCGTGGAGGTGCCGCTCTTCACCAGCGCGGCGTCGCTGGCCCCGACCGCCTCGTCGGTCCGCCCCTCCACCAGCGTGACGTCGAGCGTGGCGTGGCCGGCCAGGAAGGGCGCCAGCAGGTCGCGCCGCAGCGTCGGGGCGATGGGCACGACGAACTGGGCGTCGGGGTGGGCGGCCCGGATCCGCTCGGCCGCCTCCAGCATGGGCGGGAAGAGCCGCCTCACCTCGCTGCGGCGGCTGCCCGGCACCAGCGCCACGGTGGTCCGGCCCGGGGCCAGGCCGAGCGCGGCCCGGTAGCCGGCCGGCGACGCGGGCGCGGGCCGCTCGGCGAACGGGTGGCCCACGAAGTCGGCCCTCACGCCGGTGCCCCCGTAGGCGGCCGGCTCGAAGGGGAGGATGCAGAGCATCCGCTCCACCACCCTGGCCACGTGGCGCGCCCGCCCGCGCCGCCAGGCCCAGATGGTCGGCGAGATGTAGTAGACGACCTTGACCCCCTGCCGCTTGAGCCTGGCCGCCAGCCGCAGGTTGAAGTCGGGGAGATCGACCAGCAGCGCGACCTTGGGCCGGCGCGCCCGGGCGGCCCGGTCGAGCCCGCGCAGGATGGAGAGGATGCGCGGGATGCGCGGCAGCACCTCCACCAGGCCCATGACCGAGATCTCCTCGGCCGGGTAGAGCGCCTCCAGGCCGGCGGCGCGCAGGCCGGGCCCGCCCACGCCGAACGCCGTGAGCCCCGGCCTGAGCCGCCGGAGCTCCAGGAGCACGCGCGCCGCGTGCAGGTCGGCGCTCGCCTCGCCGGCGACGATGAGGATCTCCTCGGCCACGCGGGGCGGCTTATAGCACGCCGAGGCGTGGCGCCAGCCGCCGCCGGGAGGGGCCGCCGGGAACGCCGCCGGGAGGGGCTCAGGGCCCCGGCGCCGCCTGCGCGGCCCGCCCCAGCGCCTGCCGGAGCGCCGCGGCGAGCCGGGCCGGCTGGAAGGGCTTCTGCACCAGGATCAGCCCCTCCTCCAGCACGCCGGCCTGGTCCACCACGTCCTGCGAGTAGCCCGACATGTAGACCACCGCCAGGCCGGGACGCCCCGCCGCCAGCCGCTCGGCGAGCTGGCGGCCGTTCAGGCCCGGCATGACCACGTCGGTGAGGAGCAGATCGATGCGGCCGGGGAGGCTCCCCGCCAGCGCCAGGGCGTCGGCCCCGTCCCGCGCCACCACCACCTGGTAGCCGAGCCGCTCCAGCAGCGCCCGCGTCGTCTCCCGCACCGAGGGCTCGTCCTCGGCCAGGAGCACCCGCTCCGTCCCCCCCGGCAGCGGCCCGGGCGGCGCCTCCGGCAAGCCCTCGGCGCGCGGGGGCTGGCCGGCCACCGGGAAGCAGACGAGGAAGCGCGCGCCGTGCCCGGGGGTCGAGGCCACCTCCACGAAGCCCCCGTGCTGGGTGGCGATGCCGTAGACGGTGGAGAGCCCGAGGCCGGTGCCGTGTCCCTGCTTGGTCGTGAAGAAGGGCTCGAAGATGTGGGGCAGCACGTCCGGGTCGATGCCCGGGCCGTCGTCGACCACCTCGACGGCACCGAAGCGGCCCGGCGGCCGCCCCGGCCCGGCCGCCACGGTCACCGGCCGGGTGGCCACCGTGATGTGCCCCCCGGCCCGCACCGCGTCGCGCGCGTTGACGGCCAGGTTGAGCACCACCTGCTCGATCTGCCCGGGATCCGCCAGCACCGCCGGCGCGCCGCCGTCCACGAAGGCGATGGCCACGTCCTCGCCGAGCAGGCGCCGCAGCACCGCGGCCATGCCGGCCACCTGCCCGGCCAGGTCGAGCGGGCGAGGCGCGATGACCTGGCGGCGGCTGAAGGCCAGGAGCTGTCGGGTCAGCGAGGTGGCCCGGGAGGCCGCCTCCTCGATCTCCGCGAAGGCGCCGCGCCAGGGGTCCTCCGCGGGCATGTCCAGCAGGGCCAGCGAGGCGTTGGTGGTGATGGCGGTGAGCAGGTTGTTGAAGTCGTGGGCCACGCCGCCGGCCAGCCGGCCGATGGCCTCCAGCTTCTGCGCCTGCCGCAGCTGGTCGGCCAGGGCGTCCCGCTCCTGCTCGGCGCGCCGCATCTCGGTGACGTCGCGGGTGATGGAGAGGATGTACGGGACCCCCCCGAGCCGGACCACCTGGGCCGACATGAGGCCGGTGACGGTGCGGCCGCCCTTGAAGCGGAAGCGGGCCTCCAGGTTCTGCACGGTCCCGGTGGCGCGCAGCCCTTCCACGAGCCGCGCCCGCTCGGCCGGGTCGGCCCAGATCTGGAGGTCCAGCGAGGAGCGCCCCAGCACCTCGGCCTCGGTCCAGCCGGTGATGCGCGTGAAGCCCTGGTTGATGGCCAGGTAGGCCCCGTCGTCGAGCCGGTTCAGGTTGATGGAGTCGGGGCTGGTGTCGAAGGCGACGCGGAAGCGCTCCTCGGACTCGCGGAGCTGCCGCTCGGCCCGCTCCCGCTCCTGCACCTCCACCCGCAGCCGGTCCACAGTCTGGAGCAGGCTGGCGGTGCGCTCCGCCACCGCCTGCGCCAGCCCGGCGGAGGCCTGCCGCCGCTCGGCCTCCACCCGCACCAACCCGCCGACGAAGAGGACCAGGCTGGCGGCGAGCAGCCCCGGCCGCAGGGCACCGAGCGCGACGGGGACGGCGGGGAGCAGGCCCGTGACGGCGCCCAGGTAGACGGTGCCGAAGGCGGCCGCCACCAGGCAGGACGCCAGGAACCAGCGGGCCGGGACGCCGCCGCGACGGACCGCCGCCACGCCGAGGGCCACCAGGAAGAGGAAGACCACCGCGGCAGGCCCCGCCCCGAAGTAGAGGGCCAGCTGACCCCGACCGGCGAAGGGGAGCAGCAGCGCCGCCGCCGCGCACCCCGCGGCCAGCCAGGCCAGGGCCCGGGCCAGCCGGTCGAGCCGCGGGTGGTGCCTGGCGGCGTCGACGTAGGACCGAGCGTAGGCCAGCCCGAGCAGGGCCGTCAGGGCCGCCAGGAACGGCGGGGCCGCGACCGCCCAGCGCGGCGACTCGGGCCAGAGCCAGCGCGCCGCCTGGCCGGAGGCGCTCAGCTCGTAGAGCAGGTAGGCCGTCAGCACCGCGGCCAGCCGGACGCTCCAGCGGTCGCGCCGCACGCGCGCGGAGATCAGGCTGAGCAGGATGACCACCAGGAGCGCGCCGCTCTCCAGGCCGCTGAGCTCGCCCAGGGCCACGGCGCGGGCCTCCAGCCCCGCCTCGGTCCAGACGCTGGCGTCCACCACGGCGGGCCGGGTCGTCTCGACCCGGAGCAGGAGCTCGGTCTCCTCGCCCGGCCCGAGGGCGAGCGGGAGCTCGTGGTAGGGGCCGGTGTCCAGGATGGTCCGCTGGGCGCGCGGAAGCGCCAGCCCGCCCTGCAGGTGCACCACCCGCCCGCCCGCCAGGAGCCAGGCGTCGAGCCGATCCACCAGGGGCTGGTCCCAGGTGAGGTCCCACTCCCCGGGCGGCGCGCCGCGCAGGTCGGCGTGCAGCCAGAAGACGCGGACGCCGGGGCCCAGGCCGCGCGCGGGCGTCCCCACCGGCCGGAACCGCCCGGCCCGGGCCGCCTCCAGGGCCTCTCCGGGGCCGAGCGCCCCGCCCTGGTCGACCAGGTAGTCGAGGTGCGAGCCGAGCTCCTGCCCGGGCCGCCCGTCGAGCTGGACGGCGCCGGCGCCGGCCGCCGCGGCCGGGGTGAGGCAGAGCGCGGCGGCGAGGAGTGGTGCCAGGCGGCGCAAGGGCAGGTCATCGTGCCACGACGGCACGGCCGAGTCCTTCACTCCAGGCCGAGCGCGCGCATGCGCCGCCAGAGCGTGCTGCGGCTCACCCCCAGCGCGCGCGCCGTCTCGAGGCGGCTCCAGTGGTGGGCCTCGAGGGCCCGGGCCACGGCGTCGCGCTCCGCGGCGTCCCCGTCGGCGCGCCGGGGCTCGCGGGGCGGGGCCGCCCGG
>JAJYAW010000524.1 GCA_021779335.1 Myxococcales bacterium
GCGCCGGCGCCACGGCCACCGACGCGCCCAGCCTGGGCTGGTACCCCAGCGCCGGCGCGGCGCCCGGCCAGTCGTCCCTCTCCGGCAGCGCCGGCGGGGGCGCCATCGGGGGCGGCACCTTCGTGCCGCTCGGCCAGCTCGCCGAGGTGCGCATCGCCAGCGGCCCGCCCATGGTCCGCGACGACGGCGGCCTGCTGGTGGGCTACGTCTACGTCGACATCGACGCCGGCGCGCGCGACGTGGGCGGGTACGTGGACGAGGCCAAGGCGCTGGTCCAGGCGGCCCAGGCGGACGGGCGGCTCACCATGCCGGCCGGCTACCTGCTCAAGTGGACCGGGCAGTACGAGCTCATGGAGAAGACGGCGGAGCGGATGCGGCTGGTCATCCCGCTGACGCTGCTGCTCATCATGCTCCTGCTCTGGCTCCACTTCCGGAACTTCACGGAGGTGCTCATCGTCCTGCTCTCCATCCCGTTCGCGCTGGTGGGGAGCATCTGGCTCCTCTGGGCGCTCGACTACCACCTCTCCACGGCGGTCTGGGTGGGGATCATCGCGCTCACCGGCCTGGCGGCGCAGACCGGCATCGTCATGATCGTCTACATCGACAACGCCTACGAGCGGCGCCGGGCCGCGGGCAAGATCCGCGACCTCTCCGACATCATCTGGGCCCACATGGAGGGGACGGTGATGCGGGTGCGCCCCAAGCTCATGACGGTGGCCACCATGCTGGCCGGCCTCATCCCGCTCCTGTGGGCCACCGGCTCCGGCGCCGACGTCATGAAGCGGATCGCCGCCCCCATGGTGGGCGGCCTGCTCACCAGCGCCTTCCTCACCCTGGAGATCATCCCGGTCGTCTACACCTACTGGCGGCAGGAGCAGGTGCTCTGGGAGCGGCTGGAGGGGCTGGACGCCGCGCTGCTGGGGCGGCTGCGGACCTGGACCACCGTGCAGCAGGCCGGCTGGGGCGGCCTGGCCGCCGCGGCCGTCGGCGCCTTCTACCTGCCGACGCCGGCCTGGGTCCCCTGGGCGGCGGCGGCCCTCTCGGCCGCGCTGGTGGCCGCGGGGACGCTGCGCTACCTGGCGTCCCGCCCCGCCGCGCGCCGGCTGGTCTGGCCGGACGCGGCCTGAGCCCGGCCCGACCCCGCCGCCGCGGAATCGCTCTCTTTACAGGCGGGGCGCCATTGGATACACCACCGCGCGACCCCATCGTCTAGCGGCCCAGGACGCTGCCTTTCTCGAGGCGGAAACCGGGGTTCGAATCCCTGTGGGGTCATCGGCTCACGGCGCCGCGCGGCTTTGACACCCCGCGCGGCGCCGCGTAGTTTCCGCAGGCGCGGCCCCATCGTCTAGAGGCCTAGGACACGGCCCTTTCAAGGCTGTAACCGGGGTTCGAATCCCCGTGGGGTCACTCCCCTCCCCTCCGCGCCTCCATTCACCGTCCGTCACAGCGAGCGCGCCGGATCGACCGGCGCCGAGCGGCGGTCAGCCGGCGGCGCGCCAGGGCTCGGAGGCGCGCAGCGCGGCCACGATGGCCCGCGTCGAGGGGGAGCGGTTGAGCGTGTAGAAGTGCACGCCCGGGGCGCCCCGCCGCAGCAGGTCCTGGCACTGGAGCGAGGCGTAGGCCACGCCGAGCTCGCGCGCCGACTCCGGGTCGGCGCGCCGGACCTCCATGGCGGCGTGCAGGCGAGGCGGGATGGTGGCGCCGCACATGGCGGTGAACCGCTCCACCTGCTCCACGTTGGTGAAGGGCATGATGCCCGGGATGATGGGCGCGCCGATGCCGGCGGCGCGGGCGCGCGCCACGAAGCCGTCGTAGGCCCGGTTCTCGAAGAAGAGCTGGGTCACCAGGAAGTCGGCGCCCGCGTCCACCTTGCCCTTCAGGTGGCGCAGGTCCTGGCCGAGGTCGCGCGTCTCCGGGTGGCCCTCCGGGTAGGCCGCCGCCCCCACGCAGAAGTCCCAGCGCGCCGCGTTGGCGCGGATGAAGGCCACCAGCTCGCTGGCGTGGCCGAAGCCGTCCGGGTGCGGCTGGAAGCCGGCCTCGCCCCGGGGCGGGTCGCCGCGCAGCGCCAGCACGTTGTGCACGCCGGCGGCGGCGAACTCGTCGAGCACCGCGGCGATCTCCCCGCGCGAGGCGCCCACGCAGGTGACGTGGGCCAGCGGCTCGATCTCCGACTCCCGCTTGAGCCGCTTCACCAGCTCCACCGTCCTGGCCCGGGTGGAGCCGCCGGCGCCGTAGGTGACCGAGACGTAGGCGGGCGCCAGGGGGCGCAGCGCCTCCACCGTCTCGAAGAGCGCCTTGACCCCGTCGTCGGTCCTGGGCGGGAAGAACTCGAAGCTGAAGACGGGCTCGCCCCGCTCGCGCGCGAAGCGCAGGATGTCGCTGATCTTCACCGGCCGGTTGTAGCGCGCCGCCGCGGGGGGGCGCCAGTTCCGGGGCGCCGCCGGGCGGCCGGCGTCACCGGCAGCCCACCCCTTCCCGCCGCGCCCCTCAACGGGTATGGAGGGGCCGTGCCCGACATCGAACGCCCCACCCCCAGCCCGCCCTCGGCCTCCGAGGCCTCCGAGGCCCCCGCCGCGCCGGCGCCCTCGCTCGCCGAGATCGAGGCCGCGGCCAGGGTGCTGGCCGCCCTGGCCCGGGATCCCGCGCTCCTGGCCACCGTCGACGCCGAGACCCGCCGGGCGCTGCAGCGCCACGGCGGCGAGCTCGCCGGCCCCGATCTCAAGGCGCGCAAGCGGTTCCAGAAGACGCTGCTGCGCCGGACGCAGCAG
>JAJYAW010000525.1 GCA_021779335.1 Myxococcales bacterium
AAAAAGGAATACATTGGAGGTATGCAGTTGCAGTCCCCCTTCAGCCACTTGCGCCGGGCCGCAGTTGGCCTTGTTTTGCTCGCTTTATTGCTTTGGAGCGGATCTCCGGCGCAGGCGCAGCCGAGCAGTGCGCACAGCAGCGCGAGCGCTTCGGCAAAGGCCAGGCATTCGAACCGCAAGGCGAAGCGGACGGTGCGCAAGCGGCGGCACAGCCGCCGCCAGCCCAGCCTGGCGTAGAAGGCGAGCGCCGCGTCGTTCTCCCGGTCGGCGACGAGCTGGAGGCGCGTGGCCCCGCGCCCCCGCCCCCAGGCCTCGATCGCCGCCAGGAGCCGCGCGCCGACGCCGCCGCGGCGCGCCCCCGGATCGACCACCAGGTCCTCCACCCAGATCGCCGGGCCGCCCTCCGCGGTGGAGCAGACCTCCTGCCCGGTCACCATGCCGATCACCGCGCCGGCGCGCTCCGCGACCAGGACGGCGCGCCCCCCCGGCTCGGCGAGCAGCCGCTCGAGCCCGCGGCGCTGCCGCGCCGGGTCGGGCCGGAAGTCCGGCTCCAGCGCGAAGAGGAGGGCGAGGAGGCGCCCCAGCGCCTCCAGATCGGCCGCGGTGGCGCCGCGGATGACGACCTCCATCCCCTCCCCCTCCCCCGCCGCGCCGCCGTCAGCTCGCCAGGACCGGCTCGAAGGAGAACGCCTCCTTCTTGCAGGTCCGGCCGCAGGCCTCGCAGCCGATGCAGTCGGCGGCGCGGGCGACGGTGGCGAACATCTTCGCCGACTCCTCCTCGTCCACCTCCGCCGGCGCCAGCACGTCGTGGGCGCAGATCTTGATGCACCGGCCGCAGCCGATGCAGAGCTCCGGGTCGATCGCCTTGACGAAGCGGGGGACCCACTCCTTCTTGCCGCGCGTCAGTCCGGTGATGAACGACATGGTCGTGCCTCCTCGTGTGGGCGCCGGGTGGCGCGGTCAGTCCTCGACGGTCGCCGGCGCCCCGTCGCCGGCGAGCGCCTTGCGGAGCCAGGGCGGCGGCCGCCCGCGGAGCACCTGCTGCAGCCGGGCCACCGCCTCGACGACCGGGAGCGGCTCCCCGGTCTTCAGCGGGTGGATCCGCCGCGCGACGAGCTTGGCCGCCGCCGGCCCACCGATCTGCAGGGTGTAGACGATGGCGCAGCCGGCGATGGCGGACGCCCGGGCCGCCGTCCGATCCTCCTCGTCGCCGGCGGAGACCAGGGCGTCGACGCGGCCCACCGGCTCGGCGCGGTCGGGCCCCACCTCCCAGACGAAGAAGTGGCCGGCGTGGCCGAAGTGCTGGTCGATGACCGCCCCGTCGCTGCTGGTGAATGCGATCCGCATGCGCGCGCTCCCGTCAGTTGTGGGCCAGCCGCTGCGCCTCGACGGCGCTCGCCTGGAAGAGGTTGGCCACCTCGAAGACGAGGTTCAGGGTGCCGCGGTACCCGACCCAGACCTTCTGGTGGGCGCCGAGCCGGTCGAAGACCGGGAGGCCGGTGCGCAGGTGGGCCTTCACCCCGAGCCGGGCGGCCGCCTGCCGGCCGTTGGAGTTGGCGACCAGGAGATCGGCCCCGCGGCCGGCGCTCTCGAGGTCCTCGAGATCCCCGACGGCGACCCGGTCGGCGGGCAGGCCGTCGAGCCCGCGGGTGCGGGTGGCGGCCAGGGCCGCCTGGACCCGGCACCCGAGCCCGGCCAGGAAGCGGGTCATCCCCTTCAGGTGGTCGGCCTCCAGGGCCAGGGCGACCCGCTTGCCGCCGAACTGGTAGTGGCTGTCGACCAGGGCGTCGGTGAGCCGGCTCCGCCAGCGGCGCAGCGCCGGGGGGACCGGCCGGCCGGAGATCGCCGCAAGGGTGGCCACGATCCGGTCGACCTCGGCGAGGCCGGTGGCCGAGCCGAAGCCGTAGGCCGGCACCCCGTGCCGGGCCTCGAGCCGGGCGGCGGCGCCGGCGAGCGAGTCGCCGACGTAGAGGGTGGCGACGCTCCGGCCGGCGCGCCGGATGGCCTCGACCGGGACGCCGCCGGTGGAGAGCGCCGAGACCTCGTCGTCGATGTGGCCGTCGAGCGCCTCGGAGACGTCGGGGATGGCGAGGGGGGCGAGGCCGAAGGCGGCCACGAGCTCCTTCAGCTCCTCCACGTCGGCCGGGGTGAGGTGGGCGCCGGGGAGGAGGTTCACCTGGCCGGGGATGGTCTCGCCCCCCTCGGCCAGGGTCTCCAGGATCGCCTCCACGGTCGCCGCGTAGCCCTCCTGGAGCGAGCCGCAGTAGTCCGGGGTGGAGGCCCAGACGATGGGGGTGGCGGCCAGGTCCGGCCGCTCGGCGCGGAGCTGGGCGATCGCGCTCCGGACGTCGTCGCCCATCGTCTCGGTGAGCCCGGTGGTCATCACCCCGACGATCCCGGGCCGGAACTTCTCCACCACCCGGGCGAGGCCGCGCTTCAGGTTCTCCCAGCCGCCGAAGATCGCGGCGTCCTCGCTCATGGCGGTGGAGTTGAGGGCGATCGACTCCTTGAAGTGGCGCGAGAGCTGGAGCCGGATGAAGGTCGAGCAGCCCTGGGCGCCGTGCAGCAGGCCGAGCATCCGGTCGATCCCCAGGTAGGCGAGGGTGGCGCCGAGCGCCGGGGAGTTCTTCTGCGGGTTGACGGTCGCGGCCTTGACCGGGACGGCGACCCGCGACGCGTGCAGGTCCTCGGCCGCCAGCGCGGCCCCGTGGCCGCGGGCGGCCGCCGCCTCGGCGGCGAGCCCGGCCGGGGGGAGCGCCCACG
>JAJYAW010000526.1 GCA_021779335.1 Myxococcales bacterium
GGGGCCGACGCCGCCGCCGCCGGGGTGGCGCGGCTCCTCTGCTTCAGGCCGCGCTCGCGCGCCACGGCGGAGGGCGCGGTGGCCGCGGGGCTGGCGCCGGCGCGGGCCTTCCACACGGAGGACGTGGCGGCGCTGCTCGCCGAGGCCCAGGCCGGCCTCGGCGCCGGCGACGTCCTCCTCGTCAAGGGGAGCCGCGGCATGCGGCTGGAGCGGATCGTCGAGGGGCTGCGCTGAATGCTCTACCACCTGCTCTACCCGCTGGCCGGCCGGCTGTCGCTCCTCAACGTCCTGCGCTACCCGTCCTTCCGCATCGTGGCGGCCGGCCTGTTCGCCATGCTGCTGGGGCTCCTCTTCGGCCCCGCCTTCATCGAGCGGATGCGGGTGCTGCAGTACGGCGCCTCCAACGTGCGCGAGGACACGCCCGACGGCCACAAGAAGAAGGCGGGCACCCCGTCCATGGGCGGCGCCCTCATCCTCTTCTCGCTCACCGTCTCCACGCTGCTCTTCGCCGACCTGCGCAGCCGCTGGGTCTGGGCGGCGCTGCTGGTCACCCTGGGGTACGGCGCCATCGGCTTCACCGACGACTGGCTCAAGCTCTCGAAGCGCAACTCCAAGGGGCTGGCCGGCAAGCGGAAGCTGCTCTTCCAGGTGCTGGTGGTGCTGGCCGTCTACTGGCTCTTCCTCTCCGACTGGAACTTCCACGCCGACGGCCGCTTCCCCTGGCTCTTCGTGGGCAGCCGCCTCGACACCCACCTGACCTTCCCCTTCGTCCCCACCAAGCTCTTCCACCCGGACCTGGGCTGGCTCTACCTGCCCTTCCTGGTCTTCGTGGTGGTGGCCACCTCCAACGCCGTCAACCTGACCGACGGCCTGGACGGCCTGGCCATCTTCCCCACCATGATCTCGGCCATGACGTTCCTGGCCCTCTCCTACGTGGCCGGCACCACCATCGCCGGCTTCAGCCTGGCCGAGTACCTGCGCATCGTCTCCATCCCCGGGGCCGAGGAGCTGGGCGTCTTCTGCTCGGCCACCTTCGGGGCCGGGGTGGCCTTCCTCTGGTTCAACACCTACCCGGCCCAGGTCTTCATGGGCGACGTCGGCTCGCTGGCGCTGGGCGGCGGCCTGGGCATGCTGGCGGTGCTCACCAAGAACGAGGTGTCGAGCGCCATCCTGCACGGCGTCTTCCTGGCGGAGACCGTCAGCGTCATCATCCAGGTGACCAGCTTCAAGTACACCGGGAGGCGCGTCTTCCGCATGGCCCCCATCCACCACCACTTCGAGCTCAAGGGGTGGGCCGAGCCGAAGATCATCGTCCGCTTCTGGATCATCTCGGTCATGCTGGCGCTGGTGGCCCTCCTGTCCATCAAGCTGAGGTAGCCGTGAAGAGACCGCCCGAGCTGAAGGGGAAGAAGGTGACGGTGGTGGGGCTGGCCCGCAGCGGCGTGGCGGCCGCCAGGCTCTGCCTCCGCGAGGGCGCCCTGGTCACCGTGACCGACGCCCGGCCCGCCGCCACGCTGGAGGCGGCGCTGGCCGAGCTGGGCGCCCCGGTGCGCCGGGTACTGGGCGGGCACGACGAGCGGGACTTCACCTCGGCCGACCTGGTGGTGGTGTCGCCCGGGGTGCCGCTCTGGCTGCCCCACCTGCGCACGGCGCGGCAGGCCGGGGTGGCGGTGTGGGGCGAGGTGGAGCTGGCGGCCCGCTTCCTGGGCGAGGTGCCGCTGGTGGCCGTCACCGGCACCAACGGCAAGTCCACCACCACCGCCCTGGCCGGCGCCCTCTTCGCCTCGGACCGCCCCACCTTCACCGGCGGCAACCTGGGCACGCCGCTGTGCCAGCACGTCCTCTCCGGGGAGCGGGCCGAGGTGGTGGTGGCCGAGCTCTCCTCCTTCCAGCTCGAGGGGATCCACCGGCTGCGCCCCAAGGTGGCCGCCATCCTCAACGTCACGCCCGACCACCTGGACCGCTACGACGGGCTGGAGGCCTACGCCGCCGCCAAGGCGCGCCTCTTCGAGACGCAGCAGCCGGGGGACTTCGCCGTGGCCAACGCCCGCGACGAGCGGGCCATGGCCATGGCGGGCGCCTCGCGCGGCGCCGTCTACACCTTCGGCTTCGGCCCGCCGGCCCGCGCGGCGGCGCGGGCGCCCCTGGAGGGCGGCGCCGCGGAGGAGATCTGGTTCTACCGCTACGCCTCCAACTCGCCGGAGCGCTACCGGCTCCGCAACCGGGCGCTGCGCGGCCGCCACAACCAGGAGAACGCCATGGCGGCGCTGCTCTGCGCCCGGCTGCTGGGGGTGCCCGGCTCCGCCGCCCAGCGCGCCCTGGACGGCTTCGGCGGCCTGCCGCACCGGCTCGAGCTGGTGCGCGAGCGCGACGGCGTGGAGTGGATCAACGACTCGAAGGCCACCAACGTCGACTCCACCGCCGTCGGCCTGGCCGCGTTCCCAGCCGGCGCCCCCGGCGACGGCTCTGCCAGCCCGGCCGGCGCCCCCGGCGACGGCTCTGCCAGCCCAGCCGGCGCCCCCGGCGACGGCTCTGCCAACCCGGCCGGCGCGCCGCGGCTCGTCCTCCTCATGGGCGGCCGGGGCAAGAAGGCCCCCTACGCGCCGCTGCGCCCCCTCTTCGCCGGGCGGGTCAAGGCGCTCCTCACGCTGGGCGAGGACGCCCCGGCGGTGGAGCGCGAGCTCGGCGACCTGGCGCCCACCGAGGGGTGCGGCACGCTCGCCGCCGCGGTGGCGCGCGCGGCCGCGCTGGCC
>JAJYAW010000527.1 GCA_021779335.1 Myxococcales bacterium
CGGCTGGCGCGAGCCGGCGGCGCCGGGCGGCGCCGCGGCCGGACCGGCGCCGCGGCGCAGCACCTGGGCGCGCGCCAGGGCGCCGGCGAGCTCGAAGCGGACCTCCACCGCGCCGGCCGGGGCCAGGTAGTTGAAGTCGGTCCGGCCCGGGCGCGGGAAGCCCGGCCGGAGGTCCTCCGGCAGGATCTCGGCGAGCGCGCCCACGATCTGCGCCGTGGTGAGGGGCTGCTTGATGAGGAGCTGGGCGCCGCGGGGGCCGTCCAGGCTGGCGCCCTGCCCGGTCTCGAGGGAGAGCTCGGAGCCGGACTCGGCGAGGAGGCGTTCGATGAGCGGGTCGAGGCGGGCCATGGTCACCGGGCGCGCAGGGCCACGCAGGAGACGTGGCGCTTGTTGACGTAGGCGACCTGGTCGCCCTGGAGGAGCCGGAAGAAGGGGTGGGGCTCGTTGAGCACGTCGACGAGCCGGGTGCGGTCGGGCGGGCGGACGTAGGAGACCAGCCCCGCCAGCGCGGTGCCGTCGGTGAGCTCGACCACCACCTCGTGCTCGGTGGGGAGCGTCACCTCCTCCTCGCCGGCGTCGAGCGCGCGCGCCACCCGCACCACCGGCACGCCCGGCCGGTGCAGGAAGCTCATGGCCCCCGCCGCCTCGTCGAAGGCGGGGATGAACTCGTCCCGCCCGTTGAGGAGGTCGAGCGGCACCTCGGGGCCGGCGTGGTCGGGCGCGGCCTCGGCGAGGAAGAGGGCCATCCGCCGGGTCCCTCCCCCGGGGAGGATCACGTCGACGGCGCTCTTGTGCTTGGGGACCCGGAGATCGTCCATGGGCTGACCGGGAGTGCGAAGGACGTGCCTCTCCGGAAGGCGCTCCAGCGCAGGTCGGGGCATGGGGCATGTCCGACCTCCGGGTGCGGCGGCACCCGCTCCGGGGCCGGTCCGGCCAGCTCTCCAGCCCGAACGGCACGCCCGGGCCCCCGCCCCCCGGCCCCGGCCCGACCCGTTTGATGTGGCTCCCCCCCGCGTCCTGATCCAGAATCGCCGCCACCCCCCCCCGGGATCCCCTCAGGAGCACCATGTACACGCGGAGGTACTTCTTCTACGGCGCGATCTTCGGCTTCCTCTTCCCCCTGGCCGGGTCCGTCATCCAGGCCTTCGACGGGGGCGGGCTGACGCTGCAGCGGCTCGTCGAGGCGCAGGCCAGGCCGCTCCTCTGGATCATCTGGACCGCGCCGGTCTTCCTGGGCGTGCTGGCCTCCGCGGCCGGCCGGCAGCAGGACCTGCTCATCTCCGCCGAGGCCGCCAAGCGCGAGGACTTCCTCGACACCGCCAAGACGCTGGTGTCGGCGGCCCAGTCGCTCCTCTCCTCGGTGAGCGCCTTCTCCAGCATGACCGCCGAGACGGCCGCCTCGGTGCGCGAGACCACCGCCACCATGGGCCAGCTCGGCCAGACCGCCACCCAGGCGGCGCTCACCGCCGAGACGGTGATCGGCCTGGCCCAGCAGGGCGTCCGCGTCTCCTCCGAGGGGCTGGCGGCCGTCGAGACCAGCCAGTCGGAGATGGCCAAGCTGGCCGACGAGGTGAAGGCCCTCTCGCAGAAGATCGAGGGGCTCAACGGCCGGATGCGCGACATCTTCGAGATCGCCTCGGTGGTGAACTACATCGCCGACCGGTCGCAGCGGCTCTCCGACCGCGCCGCCCAGGAGGCGCAGAAGGCCGGGCCGGCCGGCGCCGGCTTCGCCGACGTGGTCGCCGAGATGCGCCACCACGCCGACGACGCCAAGCGGGCGGCGGCCCAGGTGAAGGGCATCCTCTCCGAGGTCCACAAGGCCATGCTGGCGGCCATGACCGCCGCCGAGGTCGGCATCCGCCGGGCCGAGCAGGGCGCCTCGGTGGCCGCCGGCACCGGCGAGACGATCCGCCGCCTCGCCAACGCGCTCAAGGAGTCCTCCGGCGCGGCCCGCGAGATCGCCACCGTGGCGCAGCAGCAGGACCACGGCATCGACCAGGTCCTGAAGGCCATGAACGAGATCTACCTCGCCACCCAGGAGACCATGGGCTCGACCCAGGCCGTGGCCACCGAGGCCAAGGCGCTCAACGACCTCGCCAGCGGCCTGAAGCGCGCGGTGACCGGCTAGCCCGGATCCTTGCCGGTCCTCCCCGCCCACGCCGCGCTCGCCAGCCTCCTCCTCGCCGCCGCCGCGCCGGTCCCGCTGCAGCTCGGCGCCGGGATCCTTCCACTCTCCGTGGACGTGGAGGTCCGGTCCGCGCCGGCCGGACCCGGCGGCGATGCGCAGGCGCGGCCGCTCGAGCTCGGCGGCCCGCTGCCGCTCGCCTGGGTCGCCGAGCCGGACGGGACGCTCACCGGACGGGCCGAGCGGCCGGCGCTTTTCGCCGAGGTGAGGCTCTCGGCGAGAGCGGCGTAGACGCCGCCGTGGACGATCCCGTAGGGCTGCAGGTGCCGCTCGTCGATGTCGACGTGGGCCACGACCCGGGTCGACGTCGTCTCGTCGGCCTCCACCCCGAGGACCCCGTCCCACCCATCGGCTGCTGTCATGACCCCTCCACGTGCCGGACGCGCGATCTTGCCACGCCGCCCGATCCGGCCCGGCACGGCCCGGCTACGGTCTTCCCCATGGCCTCCCTGCACCTGGCCCTCGACCCCGAGGCGGACACCCTGCTCGCCGAGGACCCGCTGGCCCTGCTGATCGGCATGGTCCTCGACCAGCAGGTGCCGATGGAGCGGG
>JAJYAW010000528.1 GCA_021779335.1 Myxococcales bacterium
GTGGCCGGCGCCATCCCCGCCTACCAGGTGAGGCGCGTCCCGGGCGGCATCGCCGTGACGACCCGCGCCGCTTTCCCGGCGGTGCGGCAGGGCGAGAGGGCCCTGGCCGCCGCCCGGCCGGCCGTGACCTCGCCCCTGGCTGCAGCCCCCCCGGCCGCGCCCACCGTGATCGCCGCGCCCCCGGCGGCCGCCCCCAGGGCCCGCATCGCCGAAGTCAAGTTCAGCCACGCCGGCGGCGCCTCGCGCATCGAGGTCTCCGGCCACGCTCGCCACACCGTCTCCCGCCCCGACGCCCGCACCGTGGTGCTCACGCTCGAGGAGGCCGAGCTCCCCAGGGCGATGGAGCGCTCGCTCGACACCAGCGCCTTCGGCGGGCCGGTGCTGATGGTCTCCTCCTTCAACCAGCCCTCCACCGGCCAGGTGAAGGTGGTGGCCACGCTGCGCGGCCCCTCCGCCGACGCCCTGGCCGAGACGGCCGGCGGCCTGGCCTGGACCTTCGGCGAGGTGGCGGGCGCCGACGCGCCCGCCGAGCCCCCCGCGCCCCGCGCCGAAGTGGCCTCGGCCGGCTTCTCCGCCGAGGCGCCCGCCTACGCCGTGGCCGGCGCGCCGCAGAAGAAGGGGTACACCGGCCGCCGCATCACTCTCGAGTTCCACGACATCGAGATCCGCAACCTGCTCCGGCTCATCGCCGACGTCTCCAAGAAGAACCTGGTGGTGGCCGACGACGTGACCGGCAAGGTGACGGTGTCGCTGCGCAACGTCCCCTGGGACCAGGCGCTCGACCTGGTGCTCAAGTCGAAGGGGCTGGGCCGGCAGGACCTGGGCGACATCATCCGCATCGCCAAGCTGGACGACATCGCCAAGGAGGAGGAGGCCGCCGCCAAGGCCGCCGAGGCGCGCAAGCCGCTCATCCCGCTCAAGGTGCGCATCCTCCCGGTCAACTTCGCCCGCGCCGCCGACGTGGCCGGCCGGGTCAAGGACGTCCTCTCCGAGCGCGGCACCGTCTCCACCGACGAGCGGACCAACGTGCTCATCGTCAAGGATGTCCAGGAGGCGCTGGTGCGGGCCGAGGGGCTGGTGCGCAACCTCGACACCGAGATCCCGCAGGTGCTCATCGAGAGCCGCATCGTCGAGGCCTCCTCCAACTTCCAGAAGCAGATCGGCGTGCAGTGGGGCGGCAACGCCTCCATGACCCAGGCCTTCGGCAACCCCACCGGCCTGGCCTTCCCCAACATCGTGACCGGCGCCGGCGCGGCCGGCGGCGGCCCCACCACCGGCACGGCGGCCGCGCCCCAGTACGCCGTCAACCTGCCGGCCGCCATCGGCCAGGGCTCGGGCGGCGGCATCGGCATGGTCTTCGGCTCGGCCGGCGGCGCCTTCAACCTGAACCTGCGCCTCTCGGCGCTGGAGAACACCGGCGAGATCAAGACCATCTCGGCCCCCAAGATCGCCACCATCGACAACAAGGAGGCGACCATCGGGCAGGGCATCTCCATCCCCTTCTCGCAGACCTCCGCCTCCGGCGTGAACACCACCTTCATCGAGGCCAAGCTGGAGCTCAAGGTGACGCCGCACGTCTCCGCCGACGGCTCCATCCTCCTCAAGATCAAGGCCACCAACAACGCGCCCAACCCGCAGCTCACCGGCGCCAACGGCCAGCCCTCCATCTCCAAGCGCGAGGCCGAGACCGAGGTGCTGGTGAAGGACGGCGAGACCACCGTCATCGGCGGCATCTACACGCGCCAGACCTCGCTCAACAAGGCCGAGGTCCCGTTCTTCAGCAAGATCCCCATCCTCGGCTGGTTCTTCCGCAACACCACCGACACCGACAACCACACCGAGCTGCTCATCTTCATCACGCCCCGCATCCTCAACCGCCAGGCGACGGCCGTCGTCGGCGGCAACTAGGAGCCGCCATGAACACGAGAGCCCTCCTCGCCCTCGGCCTCGCGCTCGCCGCCTCCGCCTGCACCAGCGCCACCCCCCCGCTCGCGGTGGCCGGGATCTGCGGCCCGCCCGACGATCCGGTCGCCTGCGTGCCCCCGGCCGGGACCTGCGCCAGCTTCCAGAACGGCCACCTCTTCGCCTACGCCACGGTGACCACCGCCACCGGGAGCTACGGCAACTTCCTCACCGCCGCGGCCGAGATCGACAACCGGGCGGCGGACAACTCCGACCCCAGCGTCGGCCGGGTCAACACCAACGACGCCACCATCACCTCGGCCAAGGTGAGCTACTCCGGCCTGGCGGTCCCCGCGGTGGAGAGCCTCGGCCTGTTCACGCCGGTCCGCGCCAACGGCACCGCCACCCTCTTCCTGCCCATCATCTCCAGCACCACCATGGCCGCCATCTCGGCCCAGATGACCACCGGCGCGCTCGCCTCGGTCGAGCTGGTGGCCCGCGTCACGCTGGTCGGCCACCTCGGCGACGGGACCGGCTTCGAGGTGGAGCCCTACGACGTCCCGGTCATCGTCTACAACGCGGCGTTCGACGCCACGACGGCCTGCGCCGATCCGACCCAGGTCCGCTTCTTCTGCTACTACCCGGGCCAGAGCGGCAGCTCGAAGTGCGCTGCGCCGCTGTGAGGCCGGGCGCCGCCACCCGGGGCGAGGACCAGCCTTGACGGACCGCGCGCCAGCGGGCTAGAACCGCCCCGCCTCGCGACGCGGTCCTCGTCTTTCCGGGATCTTACGACGCGGAGCGGCAAGCCATGGGCTTTCGAGAGCACCTTC